>JAYSRU010000199.1:0-10025 GCA_043720875.1 Crocinitomicaceae bacterium | reverse complement strand
GAAACCGTTTTTTGGGAAATTATCGATCTATTTAATTGGGAAAAGTCAGAAAACGATGATTTGGTGGTAAAGCCAGCGATTAAAAAACTCGCTTCAATGTCAATTGACGATATTTACATATTTTCTGAAATTTTGTCGGAAAAACTTTACATTTTGGATGGCATTGACTATGCTAAAAATTGTGGGGATTCACCCTATATCAATGACACAGAATATTTTTCGGTTGATGCATTTCTTTATTCTAGGTGCTGTGTTGTTGCTAATGGAAAAGACTTTTTCTATCACGTTTTAAACGATCCAACCCAAATGCCGAAAGATTTAGAATTCGAAGCAATTTTGTATTTGCCAGAAGAAGCTTATAAATTTATTTAATCGGACAGCAATGTAAAAATATCTTTAATACTTCAACAAATCTTCAACTGCGTCAGCAAAACGTTTTTTCGGTAAGAAATTATGTTCTAATTCGTCAATGAATGGAATCGGAGTATCTAATGAAGCTACACGAACCACTGGTGCATCCAAGTTTTTGAAACAGTTTTCCATGATTTGTGCAGAAATATCTCCACCAATTCCACCGGTAAGGCAATCTTCGTGTAACACAATTACTTTTCCTGTTTTGTTTACAGACGTAAAAATGGTTTCCGTATCCAAAGGCAATAAGGTGCGTAAGTTGATGATCTCTAAATCTTTTTCAGGATTTTTATCAGCATATTCTAATGCCCAGTGAACACCCATACCATACGTAACAATGGTCATTTGCTCGCCTGTTTTCACAATACTCGCTTTACCAATCTCTGTAGTGTAATAATCGTCTGGAATATTTGCTTTAATAGATCGGTATAAGTTTTTATGCTCGAAGAACAACACGGGATTAGGATCTTCAATTGCCGCAGCCAATAATCCTTTTGCTTCTTCTGGAAACGCAGGGTATACTATTTTTAACCCTGGAACATGATAGAACCAAGCTTCGTTGCTTTGACTGTGGAAAGGTCCTGCAGCAGAACCAGCACCCGTAGGCATTCTAATCACAACATCTGCATTTTGTCCCCAACGCCAGTGAATTTTAGCCAAGTTATTTACAATTTGGTTAAAGCCACAGGTAACGAAATCAGCAAATTGCATTTCAACCATCGCTTTCATTCCAGAAATACTTAAGCCTAATCCTGCACCAACAATTGCACTTTCACACAACGGTGTGTTGCGCACCCGACCTTTTCCAAATTGTTCTACAAATCCTTCGGTAACTTTAAAAACACCACCGTAATCTGCAATATCTTGTCCCATTAATACTAATTCCGGAAAACGCTCCATAGATTGGCGTAAACCATCTTGTACTGCATCAATCAAGCGTTTTTCAGAAACGTTATTACTCGCAGGAGTTTTAACCTCTTGTGTATAAGGGAAATATAAATCTTCGAATTCTGTTTGTGTGTTGGGAACAATATGTTCTTCAGCATAAGCTATATCCAAACCATCTTGAATTTCTTTCTTAATCGTAGTATGAACACGTTCTTTTTCCGCTTCAGTCAATACGCCTATTTCCAATAAATAGTTTTCGAAATTAACTACCGGATCTTTGATTGCCCATTGATCTTGTAAACCTTCTGGGTAATATTTTGTACCCGATGCTTCTTCGTGTCCTCGCATTCTAAACGTCATGCATTCTAATAAGAACGGACGAGGTTTAACGCGAATTGAATTAGCAATTTTACGCATGGTGGTAATAACTTCTAATATGTTGTTTCCATCAATCTGGTAAGCGTCCATTCCATAACCAATTCCTTTGTCGATAAATTGCTTACAGCGAAATTGTTCGTTGGATGGAGTAGATAATCCCCAACAGTTATTTTCAATTGCAAAGATTACAGGTAAATCCCAAACCGCAGCAACGTTTAAAGCTTCGTGAAAATCTCCTTCAGATGCTCCACCGTCTCCAGAAAATACTAGCGTTGCTTTTTGCTCATTGCGTAATACAGAAGCAAGTGCAATTCCATCTGCAATTCCAAGTTGCGGACCTAAATGGGAAATCATCCCCACAATGTTATAATCTTTTGCTCCAAAATGAAATGAACGATCTCTACCTTTGGTGAAACCCGACATTTTACCTTGAAATTGAGCAAATAAGCGTTCCAACGGAATACCACGTGTTGTAAATACACCTAAGTTTCGGTGCATGGGTAAAATAAACTCTTCTTTATTCATGGCCAACGCAGTTCCAACAGAAATACCTTCCTGACCCCAGCCAGAAAACCATTTCGAAACTTTACCCTGACGTAATAAGATTAACATTTTCTCTTCAATCAAGCGTGGTTTTGTAATGGCAACATAGATATCAAGTAATTCTTGATCCGAAAAATCAGTTCTATCGTATTTCATTGCAACTTTTTGAGCGGTTTCCATGTTGTTATATTTTGTGGCAAAAATAAGGTAAAATGTTTAACAACCTGAGTTCAATGACTAATTCATTTCAGAATTCAATCTAAAATAGTAGATTGGAGTCGCGTTTTTTGAGTAATAGCGAGCTATTTCGAGAAAAATAGATGAACAAGATGCTGTTTAAAATTGAATAGCATTTTTCGTACGATATATTTCCCATTTAGATTCTTTTGGTTAAAATTATTTCAATTTGCTCGTTAATTCTTTGTTCTGTTGCGTCAAAATAGAAGTGTTTATTGTCGATCTGAGAGGAATGAGTCATTGAACTCAGGTTGAAGCCATAGAATCGTCTTTATTCAAGCGTGAAATATTAAACATAATGTGAATATTTTTAATTTGAAAAAAGCGCTTCTCATTTTCCGTCGTTGGAACTAAATATATACGAGTTCAAAACCGTACTTTTGCTAAAAACTCAGCGATATTTTAACGAATATTGCCCGTAAAACAGTTCGAAATGAAAGCAAATCAAGCGCCAGAGCATCAGCCAAATAATCCCTTACATAACATTACGTTGGAACGCATACTCAAAAGTTTGATAGACGAATATGGTTTTGAAGAGTTATCGTTGCTTTTAAAAGTGAATTGCTTTAAAAACAACCCAACATTAAAATCAAGTTTAGCTTTTTTTCGCAAAACACCGTGGGCAAGAGAAAAGCTAGAGAAATTGTATTTAAAAACTGATTTTAAATTTGGTAATCCGAATTAACAACTAGCATGGACAAAGAAAATTACTTAGAAATTAACCGTGAATCGTGGAACCGCAGAGCAGAAGTTCATGTAGAGTCAGAATTTTATAATATTCCCGGATTTATTGCTGGTGGTACGTCGCTCAACCCGATTGAGTTAGAATTTTTAACCAATTTAGAAGGTAAGAAAATTTTGCATTTGCAGTGTCATTTTGGACAAGACGCGATCGCCTTGAATCGATTAGGTGCTGAAGTGGTTGGGGTAGATTTATCGGATGTGTCTGTTGCGAAAGCGCGAGATTTAGCCGATAAAACAAAAAGTACAGCAACTTTTATTTGTTGTGACATCTATGATTTGCCGAATCACCTAAATGATACTTTTGATATGGTATTTACGAGTTATGGTACCATTGGATGGTTACCCGATCTTGATAAATGGGCTAATGTTATTTCACGGTTTTTAAAACCTGGAGGATCGTTTGTTTTTGCAGAATTTCACCCTGTTGTATGGATGTTTGATGACGATTTTAGTAAAGTTGGATATAACTATTTCAACACTGGAGAAATTGTTGAAACCGAAAGTGGAACCTATACGGATAGAAATGCGAAAATCACGCAAAAATATGTGTGTTGGAATCATGGCATTGCCGAAGTTTTAACAAGCCTAATGAACAATGGACTCGCGTTAACTGCATTTAAAGAATATGATTATTCTCCTTATGATATTTTCAGAGATTCTTACGAACCATCTCCGGGCCAATTTAGAGTCAAGCATTTGGAGAACAAAATTCCGATGGTATATGTATTGACTGCAGTGAAGAAATAACAATGCCTTCAAAAACTATGTTAAATTATTTGCTGCTCTTGCATAAAACTTTAACTTCATTTCATAATACTAACAACCCTACTATGAAGAAAATGATATTTACTGCCGTGTTAGCTGGTTTTGCACAAACAATGTCAGCTCAAAAATCTAATTTCGGAACTGAGCGCAATATAAATTACCCAGAAGCAAATCACATCAATTATACTATTTATTCAGTAGAATATCGAGAAGGTAAAACACGTTTGGATGCATTTGTGAAACAGAATAACTTTGTGTTAGTGAATCAGAATGAAACGAAAAATTCCTACCATTACGAGTTTGTGATAGATCAAGCTTACGTTGCACTTATAGACTCTTTATGTTCTTCCATTGGGTATGTGAGTAGCAAAAATTTAAACTCATTCAATAATCAAGAACGATTGGTAGAATCTAGGTTGGAGTTGGAGCGCTTAGAAAATAAAAAGGTCGAATATGATAAAATGTTAAGTCGTATTGATTCAGTTAAATCAGATCGCTATTATAATCATTGGGAGTTGATTCGAGATATTGATGCACAAATTTATGCTTCGAAAAAATGGATTAGTCAACTAGAACAGATTAAAAATCAGTATTCTGTAAAAATTGATTTGAATGACGAACAAAGTAGCCCGAGTAATTCAAAAGTTAATTTTGTACATATGCCTGGCATTGAGTATGTTTATCTTTTTCCTGAATCACCTTTAGCTGGGTTGTCTTACAATGCTTATCAAGGAGTGAATCTAAAATACTTGTTCACAAAGGGTAAAAGTTATTTTGGATTAGGTGCTTTGAAAGCGGTTAAACCTAACGTAAATGATTCAACTGCTTTTGACGAATTATTTACCTTTACGTTCGGACAAGACTGGTACAGTCGTCATTTAGGAAGAGGTGGCAATAAGTTTTTAAACCTTTATATTGGTTACCAAACAGGCGTTTCGTTGGCCTATAATGATTTCACGTCAAGAACCTTACCTTTCGTAAGTCCAAGTACGGGTATTGAGCTTTTCAAAAATAAGTATATCCTATTAGATGTAAACGTAAATTATTATTTACCATTAGCGGATGAAAATAGAAACCTACGAGGTTGGAGGATAGGTGGATCCTTAAATTTTTCGTTTTAGCAAGCGTTTCTATTCGTAAGAAATAACAAAAATATCTTCGTCATCTTTTTTAAATAACTTTCGTTCTCGTGCGTAACGTTCGATACCAGAAGGTGTCTTAAGATTTTGATAAATACTTCTAGTTTCTTCAAGTTTTTGGCTCATTAAAACTTCATCAGTTTTTAACTTGCTCAACTTTTGGTTTTGCGCAAAAACGTCAAATATTGTCACGTCATCCAAGAAAATGAAATGCACAATGAAAAGTAATGAAGCTACTTTGTATTTGTTGTTGATGTATTTTTTTAAACGATGCATGTGGTAAAGTTAAATAGAACTCTTTCTTAACTTGAGCTTGAGTGTGAAAAGTTGTAAGAAGACGAATGTTGAAAATATTTAGGTAAATGTAAGATGCTGTTTTTTGTCCATTTTTTTGTACAATTAAAGCATCAGTTGGAATAATAGTATTATTTTTATCACCTATGAAAGCAAAGTTAATTTTAGCTGATAGTGGAGGAACCTCTACTGATTGGGCGGTAATCAAAGAGGATAACACGATTAGTTATTTCACTACAAAAAGTTACCACCCATCCAATTTTTCGGAAGCATTTTTTGACGGAATGCTAGAGGATTGGAATTTCAGAAGAGTCGATTTTAATGCCAAACTAAAGTTCTTCGGTGCTGGATGTTCAAGTGTTGATGTTCAAAAACAAATGACAAAGCATCTCACAGATATTGGTTTTAGAGAAGTAGAAATACAAACGGATGCTTACGGTGCATGTTTGTCTCAACTTGGTCATAATAAAGGCTTACTTGCGGTGATGGGAACGGGTTCGGTAGTTTGTTCGTACAATGGATTAATCATTGACAAAGTTTATGGTGGACTAGGCCATGTTTTGGGTGACGAGGGGAGTGGCTACTTTTTTGGCAAACTCGTCATTAAACAATTATTATCGAGTGGTTTTTCTGGTGAAGTGGGGACGGCATTGCACGATATCCTCGGGGATCGACGTGCAATCTTGAAAAAGGTATACAGTCCAACAGGGAAAGATTTCATGGCGCATATTCCTAAGAAAATTGCAGAATTGACCTATCATCCAGAATTGGTGGTTTTGCATCGATATAATTTTGAATTATTTGTATCGCGTTGTTTGTTCCCCGTAGAAACGAACAATAAAAGATTAAATGTCGTAGGATCTTACGCGTTTTATCACAAAGATATTTTGGAAGAAGCTTTGCTTTCTAATGCCTGGAAATTGGAATCGATCACGAAACAGCCAATAAAGGGATTGGCCGAATACTTTTTGAAAAATACATTTTAATCAATGGGAGTGCCATTTCATCCTTAATAAATACTTTAATACCTTTTTTTATTCCTTTAATCGTTGTTTTATATCTTTTGGTAGAATTTATGATAAAGTATCGAAAATTTATCAGAACTTGCAGATTCAAAACAGACATTAAGATATGGAAATTTTTTACTCAGCGGCTTCAACACAAACTCCAATGATTTCAATGAATGCCTCAACAGGTAATATTGAGATTAAAGGTAGAGCGATTCCTGATGATGCAGAACCTTTTTGGGGACCTGTTTTATCTTGGTTTGATGCTTATGCTAGTGAAGCAAATGATCAGACTTCTGTTGTAATTGATTTGGAGTATTTCAATATTTCCTCTTCAAAGCGAATTTTGTTTCTTTTGTACAAGTTGAATGAAATTGTAGCGAAAGGTAAATCTGCCAAAGTTGTTTGGTGTTACAAAGAGTCTGATGAGGACATGTATGAAGTAGGGCAGGATTATGCATTCATGGTAAAAGTTCCGTTTGAGTTTAAAGCGTATAATGATTCAGACCTACAAACAGCTTAATTTAGTCCCGATCTATCTCGGCCAACTGTTTGCTACCATAACCACATCAATAAATTTTTTACCCCTCCGCATTCTATAGAATACCGAAGGGTTGTCAGGTGTTAACAACGGAGTTCGTTGGTGTTGGAGTTCGTCGATTACAATTTTAAATTTGTCTTGAACTTTTTCGAAATCAGCCAAAAAGTGGGGTCTTTCTAATTGGTATATTTCAGTGATTTGTTCCTTTTTTACAAAGGCCCGTATTTCCTTTTCCCTTAAATAAATTCCAATTTCTTGTTTTTTGTTGATCCAATCCGGGTAAGGAGTGTTTGCAAAAAACTTTCCTTTAAGAAATAAATAGCTTTGTACATTTTCTCCTACTATTCGTTGCACTTGTGGATGATTAATGAGCGGAATTTGATGTTCAAATACATGGTTTAGCTTTATATCCAAGCGATCATCACCACTAGGGCCAATCCATTCTCGCCAGGTTAAGCCTTCGTTAATCATCGCGAAGTATTTAATTGCAATTTCCCAATGGTAGCGTGTTCCGTTCCAATCAAATACTAAATCGATTTCGCCAATGGTGGTTTTGTCTTCGTTGATTTGAAAATTACTCAAAACCGATTCTGTGCTTGGCGACTTTTCAATAAAGTAGCGCAGTAATGCTTCAAAATAATGACCTAACCTTCCTTGAGAATAAAGTTCTGTATATATTTCAAGCGTGTGTGGTGCCTCATCTAAAGCATAAAAGAAATCTTCATTTTCCATCCAAAGTTGTTGCATCAAATGATCTGGAAACAATTGTGGAAATTCTTCTTCAGCGAGTGTGTTCGGTGAAGCAAGCGCCCAGAAAAGATTCCGCACATGTGGATTTTCCAATTTTTGTAATACTTCTGAAGCTTTTCTCAACATTTTATAGAACTCTCCTAAATAGTTTATATTACCTTTGTGTATATGAGAGTAGTAGCAGACATACAACACCCAAGGTATAAAATTCAAATTTTCAATTATAACAGCAAATATATGCTAAAAGTTGAATTAGGTCAGTTTGAGCAAGTATATAAAATAGGCGAAGCGGATGTTTTTGGATTGGATGAAGTGAAAGCTATGATAACTCCAGAGTTATTAGATAATGCATTGAAGCGTTTTGTTACGATGCGTGAGGATTGGGAAAATGCATTTGCACAAAAGAACGTTATAAAAACAGAAGAATGAAAAATATTATAGCAGCAAGTATTATTGGTTTAACGGCATTAACTGCCTGTGGAGACAAAAAAACGGTTGAAAAAGATACAGAAGTAACAAAGGTTGATGTTGCTCCGGTGCGACAAGGGGATTTGAAAATTGCATTTTATGTGCAAGATAGTTTAGTGAAAGACTTTACATTTTATGCTCAAAAGGATAAAGCGTTTAGAAGTAAGCAAACTGCTTTTCAAAAGGATTTAGAGAACAGAACACGTTCATACGAACAATGGGTGCAACGTAATGCAGAGCGTTATGAAGCTAAGACATTAACGCCAGAAGAACTTGGTGCTTTTGAGCAAGAGCGTCCACGTCGTGAGCAAGCAATCATGCAATATCAACAAACGAGAGGA
The DNA here is from genome assembly GCA_043720875.1 of Crocinitomicaceae bacterium. Lineage (GTDB taxonomy): Bacteria > Bacteroidota > Bacteroidia > Flavobacteriales_D > Crocinitomicaceae > JAYSRU01. Next base: position 1,519 of record JAYSRU010000199.1, on the reverse strand, counting down.
GCTGAATTGGACAAAGAATCGAATGATTTGTTGGTTAAAATTACTGGGATGATTAAAAAAGCTGGCGAAAAATTCTCAGAAGAAAATAAGATTGATATCTTACTTACACATGGTGAAGGCGGACAAATGAATTTTATCAATAAGAAAATGGATGTTACCAAAGAATTCATCAACTACTTGAATAAATACCAAGAAGACATTGAGCGTGATTTAAAGCCTCAAAAATAATTTTATAAAAGTAAAAAAGCATGCGCTTTGATGAGGTTTTACTGCAAAAAAATGTTGCAGAATATATAATATACATGTATCAAACGGAAGATTTAATTCGTTCGAATGATTTCAATATTGATAGATTAGAAGAGAATTATTTGCGCGGAATTAGTTTGCCTGAAGCAGATTACATTCGTCAGCGGAATTGGTACGTTGATATTGCGGGTCAAATGAAACGTCAGGGAATCGAAAAGCAAGGTCATTTACACCTTATTCAAGAGGTGATGATTGAATTAGCTTATCTGCATACAGCGTTGTTGGGTCAAGCAAATGATCAAGATTATCAAGTTTTGTTCGAAACTACATTGCCTCATATTGAAGAATTTCAAGACCATAGTAACCTAAAGAAATTGAATAAAATTGAAGTTTGTTTCCATGCCTTGTACATGAAAATGCTTTTGAAAATTCAGGGTAAAGCAATAACTGAAGGTACAGAGGAGTCTTTTGCTCAAATAACAAAGCTCGTAATTAGGTTAGCTAAAGCCTTTCATCAAATGAAAGAAGGTAAACTTGATTTTTTGAATAATTAGGAATCGCGGTTAATAGTGTTGCTTATTGGCTTTTCCAACGATTGCAATAAGCTTAGGTAATGCCGTTCGTTTGCTACCACAGAAAATTGTTCCTTAACGGTTGTTAATCCTTTTGTACCGTATTCGCTTCTTAATAAGGGTGAATTGATTAAGGTTTGCAGTGCAATTAACCATTCATCTTGCGAATCGGCTAGTAATCCATTTACTTGGTGTTTTATAATTTGGGCATTCACACCAACGGGAGAAACGATACTCGGAATGCCAAGCGCCATATACTGTAAGGCTTTGAATCCACATTTTCCGCCGCTCCACATATCATTTTCTAGAGGCATTACGCCAATATCAAATTTCAATAAATCAGTTATTTCGGTTGTTTTGTTCCACGGTAAGAAGTTTAGATATCCGCGTTGAAAAGAAGGTTGCTCATTAGATATAACAAGAAATTCAAAATCTACCGACTCAGCAAGAAGGTCTAAAACTGGAATCAGGTTATTTAAGTATTTCATGGTAGAATGCGTACCTGTCCAGCCAATGGTTAGTTTTCCTTCTTTCTGTTGAATGATAGAATTATGGAGATTTGAAGTATCTATAGTTGTTGGTATTTTGACAACGTTTTTAACGTGTAAGCGAGCGAAGCTGGCTAAATAATCATTGCCAGTACTTACCACAGTTGCCCATTTGCAAATGTGTTTAACTTTGCCATGCCATTTTAACCAAGC
>JAYSRU010000198.1:0-10046 GCA_043720875.1 Crocinitomicaceae bacterium | reverse complement strand
CAATCAAGCTAAAGAATATGAAAAGGTTGAAAATGCACGAAAATTAACTGATTCTGAATATTCGTATAATACATTGTTGGGATTCATATCGTTGAATTTACCACTTAATAATGATGAGGTATTAGCCGTGGCTTATGAATATACGTATAGAGGAATAACCTATCAAGTCGGTGAATTTTCGACGGACGGTGTTGCGGGTGCGCAATCGTTAATCCTAAAAATGATTAAGCCCACAATCACTAATCCAAGGTTAAAAACGTGGGATTTGCAAATGAAAAATGTGTATTCAATTGGTGCATACCAAGTGGATCAAAAAGGATTTAGATTAAATGTTTTGTATAACAATCCTGAGAACTCTTTACCGGTTAATTTTATCCCGATTCCGGGTGTAGACGATCAACAAATCGTAAGTTTAATTGGAATGGATAAATTGAGTCAAAACAATCAGCAGTTTTCTGATGGAGTTTTCGATTTTGTGCCCATTGAATTTAGTGGTAACAAGTCAGCGAATGGCGGAACCATCAATACTAGAAACGGAAGAATTTATTTAACCAGTGCGGAGCCGTTTGGTAAAACATTAAAAGATAGAATGGCTTTAGCTGGAATCAGCAGTACAATTATTGACCGTGTAGCATTTACAGAATTATACGATAGTACTAAAACCGCTGCACAACAAATTCCGGCTAAAAATAGATTTTCATTCAAAGGTGAGTATCAAAGTAGCGTAACGAGTGATATTCCGTTAAATGCGTTGAATGTTCCTCAAGGCGCTGTTACCGTAACCGCTGGAGGTGTCAAGCTTACTGAGGGAACAGATTACACCGTTGATTATAATTTAGGGCGTGTAAAAATATTAAACACGGGTGTATTAGAATCTAACACGCCAATTAAAATTTCAATAGAGAGCAATTCTGTATTTGGTTTTCAAGCAAAATCAATCTTGGGTACACGCGTAAATTATCGCTTCGACGCCGACTTCAACGTTGGAGCAACTTGGATAAGAATGATGGAGCGACCGGTAACTCAGAAAGTGGATTACGGTTCAGAACCTTTTTCAAACAACATGTTGGGAATGGATATTCAATTAAGACGCGATGTTCCATTATTGACCAAGTTGGTAGATTTATTGCCCGTAATTAGTACTAAAGCTAAATCTACAATCACTTTTAATGCTGAAGTTGCCCATTTAATTCCAGGTACACCAAGAGCTATAAAAAAATCAGGAGTTTCTTATATAGATGACTTTGAAGCGGCTCAAAGTACAATAGATTTACGTACGCCTTCTGCTTGGAGGTTGAGTTCAATTCCACAAGGTCAAACAGATTTGTTTCCTGAAGCTGCACTCAAAGATAATTTGGCATCGGGTTACAAAAGAGCCAAAACCCCTTGGTATTTGATAGATTTATTGTTTTATCAAAATAATGCCTTAACGCCTCAAAATATTAAAGATAACCCACAATTAATTGGTGACAGTAGAACAAGAATCATAACGCAAACTGAATTGTTCCCTAATTTATCAGCAGCCTACGGAACGAACACCAATATACCGGTATTAGAATTGGCTCATTACCCTAGAGAACGCGGTATGTATAATTATGATACAACGTCTATTCTAAATGCGGATGGAACTTTTACAGATCCTGAAACACGTTGGGGTGGTATAATGCGCTCATTGTCTACTAATGATTTTGAATTATCCAACATAGAATACATTCAAATATGGATGTTAGATCCATTTAATTCAGATCAAGAGGCGGTTGATCCAACTACACTGCATTCAGGGGGAGATTTATACATTAATTTAGGAAATATATCAGAAGATATTTTACAAGATTCACGTAAGAGTTTTGAGAATGGTTTACCCGGCGGTGCAAATAGTTTGAATGACTTTGACACAACTAATTTGGGTAGAATTTCAACACAACAAGTGGTGGTAAACGCTTTTGATGCAGATGCAACAGCTCGAACTACACAAGATGTGGGTATTGATGGTTGGAAAGACAGTGATGAAAAAATATTTTTTGCCAATTATGTGGCTTGGGTGAATGCAAATCCTGCATTAAGTGCAGCAGCAAAAGCACAAATGACAGCCGATCCATCAAGTGACGACTATAGGTTTTATAGAGATGATGTATCGGACGCGGAAAAATTAGATGTTTTGCAACGGTATAAGAAATACAATAACATGGAGGGTAATTCTCCAACGGTAGAAATGTCTGATACAGCCAATGCAGGCGCTTATCCGAATCAAGCAACGAATTTGCCGGATATTGAGGATATAAACCAAGATAATAACTTGGCTGAATCGGAAGCATATTTTCAATACAAATTGAGTTTGCGCCCTGCAGACATGCAAGTTGGAAAAAATAACATTACGAGTAAACAAACAATCACTGTCGGAAATAAAACTGAAACTTGGTACCAAATAAAAGTTCCGGTTAGAACTCCTGATAAAGTGGTCAATGGTATTCAGGATTTTAGATCTATACGTTTCATGCGTATGTTCTTAAAAGATTGGAATGAAGAAGTGGTTTTACGTTTTGCGCGTTTGGAATTTATTCGTGGAGAGTGGAGAAAATATAACTTGGATCTGGCACAACCTGGAGAATCAATTCAACCTGAGCCAAATCAAACGACCTTTAATGTCACTGCTGTAAATGTGGAGGAGAATTCTGAAAAACTTCCAATCAATTATATAATTCCTCCTGGCATTGTTAGAGAAATCGATCCAGCACAACAACAGCAACGTCAACTAAATGAGCAATCACTAAACTTGACCGTGTGTAATTTGGGAGATGGCGATGCTCGCGCAGCTTACCGAAATGCACAGTTCGATGTAAGAGCATACAAGAAAATGAAAATGTACGTGCATGCTGAACAATTGGATCCAACAATTCCATTGAACAACAAAGACGTTACGGTATTCTTGCGTTTAGGAACAGACTTCGTTGAAAATTACTACGAATATGAGTTGCCATTACAGCCAACATTAGCCGGGGCAACAAGTGACGTAGATGTTTGGCCTTCCGTGAATGACATTGAAATTGTTTTTGAAGAATTGACGAAAGCAAAGGAAAAGCGAAATACCGCAATTGCCACAACGGGTTCAGGGGTTACCTATACGACCGAATATGTAATAACAGATCCCAATAATGCTGATCACTTGATAAAAGTGAAAGGGAGTCCAAATTTACAAGGAATTCGAACCATTATGATAGGAATAAGAAATCCTGGTAAAAATCAAAATGATCCTTGGTCAGATGATGGTTTGGCAAAATGCGCTGAAGTCTGGGTAAACGAATTGCGCTTGACAGATTTCGTAAGCGAAGGAGGTTCGGCAGCCTTAGCGCGAACAACCATACAAATGGCCGACTTTGCAACTATTTCTGGTTCGGGCACTTATTCTGGTGTCAATTGGGGTACGGTTGAAAGTAGGGTTCAGGAACGCCAACGTAATCAACGAATTACAGCCGATTTTACAGCGAACATGCAATTGGGCAAGTTTTTCGGATCAAAAGCAAAAATATCTTTACCCTTCTTTTATGGTTACAATGTTGGTATAATCAACCCTGAATACGATCCATTTAATCCGGATACAAAATTATCGGCGTACGACGCAACAACACGTAAAGAAAGAGCACGTCAAGGTCAAGATTATATTGAACGTTCAGGATACAATTTTACAAATGTGCGTAAGGAAAGAAGCGGAGCAGGAAAAGCACATTTCTGGGACATTGAAAATGTTGCGGTTAGTTATTCTTACAACGTTAACCTTCACCGTGATTTTAATTTGGAATATGATCGCACCAAAACTTGGAAAGGTAACGTGAGTTATAATCATAACGGAACGCCATTTTTGTGGGAGCCATTCAAGAAGGTGAAATTCATGAAAAAATCTAATTGGTGGGGATTAATTCGGGATGCAAATTTATATTTAGGCGCGAAAAATATTTCAGTCAGCAATGATGTTTTGCGAACCTACAACGATCGAAAAGTAAAGAACAACATTTCTCCGGGCTTCGAATTCGACCCAGTTTATGTGAAGAATTTTACTTGGAACAGAATTTACGGGTATAAATATGATATTACCAAAAATTTAAAGTTTGATTTTAATGCCACGAATAGAGGGATTTTTGCAGAAGCAAATGGAGCTGTAGATCGAAAAGCAAATGACCTATTATATAAAGGTTTTCAAGATAGTATACGTAGACAGCTTTCTACTCTCGGTAAAACAATGGCTTATAACCATAATTTTACATTTTCTTATAACTTACCATTTGATAAAATTCCTTTGTTGAATTTCATTAACAGCAATGTTAAATATAATGGTGCATTCGAATGGAAACGCGCTCCATTGGGTCAAGCACAATTTGGAAATGTAATTCAAAACAGTAGAAATATTAATGCTACAGCTCAGGCTAATTTCACAACCTTATATAACAAAGTTCCGCTTTTAAAGAAAGTGAATGACGACGGGAAAGGGGGTAGAAATACTCCTCCAAAAGGTGGTAAAAAAACAATTGGTGACGCTGGAAAAGATGGAGCAAAAGTCTCGGCAACTCCTTCAGATGAAGAGAATAGACGTTTAAAAAGGATTTTGAAAAAAATCGCAGTAATAGATAAAAAGTTATTGGATAGCACACTTGTGAAGACAGAAAAAGCTACTTTAGAAGAGAGGCTAAAAAGCAAAAAAGACGTAGAGAAAAAGATTAGAGCCCGCCTTAAAAAGAGAGGATCTAAAATGGCTCCATTACCTGCAACATTGTTGCGTATGGCAATGGCTGTTAGAAATGTTTCTGGAACTTATGCATTAACGGATGGAACGTTATTGCCTGGTTATATAGGTGAAACAAGAATTTTAGGTTATAATTCAGGAATGGGGAACACAATGTCTGATTTCATATTGGGGAAACAAACACGCGATATTTATGGTAGAACGAATGGTTTTAATTTTGCCGATCGTATGTCCGGATCTGATTTATTAGTCAAAAATCCGAACTTAAATACGCAATATGTTTTGATGCATACGCAAAACATTTCTGGTCGGGCAACCTTAGAGCCGCTCAAAGATTTAATGATTGATTTAAGCTGGAGTCGTCAAAAAACAGACAATAAATCTGAATTTTACAGATACAATGATGTCAGCAGTCAATATGAACATCAAAGCCCTGTAACTACAGGTACATTGTCTTATAGCACAATTACTTTTGGAACCGCATTTATGAAACAAAACCCAAAGACTTATTCATCTGCCTTGTTTGATAATTTAAGAAACAATCGTGTTGCAGTTTCAAGCTTACTGGGTTCTACAAACACAAATTCAACCGGAACTACAACAAGTGGTTACGCTACTGGATATGGCGGAACGCAACAAGAAGTATTAATTGGCGCATTTATATCTTCATTTACCGATAAAGCTGCCACGAGTAAAGTTATTAATCCGTTTAAAAACGTTCCTTTACCGAATTGGAATGTTACTTACAATGGTCTAACAAAGTTTGATTTCATGAAGAAATATGTGAAAAACTTTGTGATCAAGCACGGATATAGTTCTACCGTTAATATTGCAGGTATTCAAAGTAACTTGAATGCAGTTGCTGATGCAAATGGTAATGCTACGGCATTAGATTTAAATGGTAATTTTATTAACGAACGACAAATCCAAAACGTGGTGATTTCTGAGCGTTTCTCTCCATTAATCGGTTTTGATGCTACATGGACAATCCTTGGACAGGGCTTAATTACAAAGTTCGAAATTAAGAAGGATCGAAGTGCTACTTTATCGTTAAACAATACACAGCTTACAGAGGTTATCGGTCAAGAATATGTAATTGGTACTGGATATAAATTTGATAAAGTTAAAGTGAAATTGGGAGGCAAGAAATTTGAAAGTCCAGTTAACATGAGGGCGGATCTCTCAATTAGAAATAACCTCACCGTAATACGTAGAGTTGTTGAAAACACGAATCAAGCTACAGCGGGACAAAAAGTTGCTTCAATTAAGTTCTCTGCTGATTATAATTTGAATCAAAATTTGACGATTCAATTATACTACGATCAAGTTATTACTAAGCCTAAGGTTCTAACTTCATATAGAACAGGAAATATTAATGCTGGTTTACGTGTTCGTTTCAACCTTAGTGGAATCGAGTAATAGGTAGGATTAGTTGTGATTTTTTAGAATTATCGTCTTATTTCTTTCTAAGATAAATTTTTTTCGCCAACTTTACGTCATGGAAAAATCACTCGCTTACATAAAAGAAAATAAAGATAAATTCTTGAATGAGTTACTAGAATTACTTCGTATTCCTTCTGTTTCTGCAGATGCGTTTTATAAAAATGATGTTTTGAGAACAGCCGAAATGGTTGCCCAAAGATTTACAGAAGCAGGTGCTTCTAATGTAGAGATTTGTTCAACGGCTGGTCATCCTGTCGTTTATGCCGAGCGAATAATTGACCCCAATTTACCAACTATTTTAGTTTATGGACATTACGATGTACAGCCACCTGATCCATTAGATTTATGGGATTCCCCAGCGTTTGAGCCAGTAATAAAAACGACCGATGTTCATCCTCAAGGAGCAATATTCGCCCGCGGAGCGTGTGATGATAAAGGCCAAATGTACATGCATGTAAAAGCATTTGAAGCTATGATGGCGACGAATGAATTACCGTGTAATGTGAAATTTATGATCGAAGGTGAAGAAGAAGTAGGTTCAGCGAATCTAGGTATTTTCATCAAAGCGAATAAGGAAAAATTGAAGGCAGATATCGTTTTGGTATCTGATACAGGAATGCTTTCAAACGATACTCCAAGCATCACAACCGGTTTAAGGGGTTTGAGTTATGTTGAAGTTGAAGTAACTGGTCCAAATCGTGATTTACATTCAGGATTATATGGTGGCTGTGTTGCAAACCCGATTAATGCATTAGCCAAAATGATAGCTAGTTTACACGACGATAACGGCCATATTACAATTCCTGGTTTTTACGATGCAGTAGAAGAGTTGAGTGCAGCAGAAAGAACGGAAATGGCAAAGGCCCCTTACAGCGAAGATGCTTATAAAAAAGCACTAGATTTACCAGCAACATATGGTGAAACTGGTTACTCAACTCCAGAGCGAGGGTGTATTCGTCCAACATTAGATGTGAACGGAATTTGGGGTGGTTATACCGGAGAAGGAGCGAAGACAGTAATTGCATCCAAAGCATATGCAAAAATTTCTATGCGCTTGGTTCCACATCAAATGCCATTAGTTATTACTGATTTGTTTCAGAAATATTTTGAATCGATTGCACCAGTTGGAACGCGTGTTAAAGTGACTCCACACCACGGTGGCGAACCAGTGGTAACACCAATCGATTCCATCGGTTATCAGGCGGCAAGTAAAGCGTATGAACACAGTTTTGGTAAAAAGCCAATTCCTGTACGTAGTGGCGGAAGTATTCCAATTATTGCCTTGTTTGAACAAGATTTAGGACTTAAAACCGTGATGATGGGATTTGGATTAGACAGTGACGCAATTCACTCTCCAAATGAACATTTTGGTTTGTTTAATTTCTATAAAGGAATAAATACAATACCTATGTTCTATAAATATTTTACAGAATTGTCTAAATAATTAAAAGGGTTAGTTTTCTTATTGTTTGAAAGCGATCTCTTTGTAACAAAATATTGGCAACACGTTGTCATTATATAAACGTTAGTAGTATGAAAGCTCTATTTATTGTCGTTTTTACATGTTTCATACTTACGGGTTGTATGGAATTTGAAGAGCCAGAATTTGGTGGTATCGCAAATTTTAAAATGGACAGTTTTTCGGGAGGAGAATTGAAATGTAGTTTTGATGCTACCATAGGAAATCCGAATAAGTTTGGTATTAAGTTAAAACCAACTGCTTTAGACGTTTATGCTGATGAACAAATGATTGGAAAATTACATTTGGATAATAAAATTAAGTTCAAACGTAAATCAGATAAAGTCTACAATGTTCCGCTAAGAGTGAAACTTGAAAATGGTATGATGATGAAGTTGATGGGTTTAATGGGGAAATCTAACGTTAAACTTCGGTTTGTCGGCAAAGTGAAAGCTTCGGTTTACGGGATCACAAAAAAAGTAGATATCGACCAAAGTAAAGATGTTAACCCAAGTGAAATGCAAGGGATGTTCAAAGGAGGGAAATAAGCTGATACAAAGTTATTTCTTGATTCAATAAATAAGTACTGTGTTATTATTTTGTTTCGATTACCTTGAGCACTGAATTCCACAGGTCTTGTGCGGAGTTGTTCCAAGAAAATTGTTTTGATCGTTCCAAACCTTTTAGACTTAGTTGAGTCAAAAGAGCTTGATCATTCAATAGCAAGCTCAAGTTTTTTGAGATATCTTCAACTTCTAATGGGTTGCAATAGTGAACGGCATCACCTCCAACTTCCGGTAACGAGGTTAAGTTTCCACTCAAAATCGGAGTTCCACAACGCATGGCTTCCACTAAAGGAATTCCAAAGCCTTCAAAATAGGGGATGTAAGCAAATAGTTTTGCTCCAGCTACTACTTTAACGAGTTCGTTTTGAGGTAAATGTCCAACAAAAAGGATGCGCTCTTTTGCTTTTTCAGATAGTTGAGTAAAAATTACTGCTTGAGATTTCCACAATGCAGATCCAACAATAACCAGGTTTTCTTTTCTGTTAGTTTGTATAACAGCGGTGCTAAATGCTTCGATTAACCGCAGTAGATTTTTACGTTTATGTAAAGCGCCAACATGAAGAATGTATTCTTTTCCATTTCCGTATTGATTCCGTATTGCTTGTTTTTCCGGGTCGGTTATTGGAACAAAAGCTTCGTTTGCTCCATTATGACCAACATCAATTTTGTCTGGTGAAATACCATAGGTAGCAACAATATCTTGTTTCGAATAATTGGAAACGGTAAAAATTCGAGTAGCTTTTTTTGCAAAACGAGGGAAAAAATGAAGTAAATATTGACGGGAAATAAATGGGATATCCTTTGGGTTGTGTACAAAATTCAAATCGTGAATCACGCTGATTTGCTTTACCTTACTCCCTAAACTTAAGTATCCATCCATGGAAAGAAATACATCAATATTGTGTTTCTTTAGAGCGCGTCTAACTCCAATTTCAAACCAAAGAATAAACAGCAATGCGTGTCGTGCAGGTGGAGAAATAACGACAGGTGTTACGTTAGATGCAAAAATAAATTTTGGATCGAATGGTCGGTCAAAAAAGAAAAAAAATTGATGTTCTGGGTGTGCCTCAACAATACGTTTGGTAGTTTCATAAGTAAACCAACCAAAACCTTCCATTTTATTGGATAACAAGAATCGTGTATTTATTGCGATGCGCATAGCGTTTCAAAAGTAGTAATTAAAAACAGTTTATTACCTTCGTATCCCAAATTGAACCATGCAGCGTAATTTTTTATCCAATCTTTTCATTTTACTGTTCTTGAATGTATTGGTAAAACCATTTTATATTTTTGGAATTGATGCACATGTTCAGAATGTTGTAGGGGAAGAATCTTATGGTTCCTATTTTGCGTTATTGAACTTCTCTTTGCTCTTTAACATCTTGTTAGATTTTGGATTAGTGAATTATACCATTAGTCATGTTGCCAAGGATCCCAATTGGATTTCGAAAAATATTAAGCAAATATTTACAATTAGAATCTTATTGGCGGCCATTTATGGAATCGTTTCGTTCAGTATTGCGTTAATTTTTAAATTGGAAGCTGAAAAGTTTTGGATTCTCGGACTACTACTTTTGAATCAGGTGTTTGTTGCCGTAGTATTTATCGTGCGCGCAAATTTTGCAGGCTTGCAAAAATTTAAAATTGATGCATTTTTCTCAGTTTTCGATCGGTTAATTTTGATATTGATTTGTCTTTATCTGTTTTATGCCTACGATAAAGCTTTGTTCAAAATTGAATGGTTCATTTATGCCCAAACATTTGCTTATGGATTCTCTGCAATTTTTGCTTTGATCTGGGGTTCTAAAACATTAGGATTGATAGGTTGGCGTTTGAAAAGAGG
>JAYSRU010000197.1:0-3524 GCA_043720875.1 Crocinitomicaceae bacterium | reverse complement strand
ATTTTCAGCAAGAAAAACAAAACATTCCTAATGATAACCGACGAAGGCACTCAGAAAGAAATTGAACTCACACGAATGAATCTCCGGAAAATAAAGCTAAGTAAATAAAAGTTCATAAGTCATTAACAAAAAGGTAGTAGTATGGTTACTTACACCCTAGGTAAACATACTATATTTGCAGGGTTATAATTCATGAAAAATGAAACATATACTACTACTTTTTAGTTTAACCTTAGTCATAACGACAAAAGCACAAACACCTCAAATTAATGCTATTTTAGTAAACTCTTGTGGCGCAGATGAAGGATTAAATGAGTTAATTTCAGTAACCACAGGATCTACGCCAGTTACTTTGGCAAACATGATAATTGATTTTCCAGGTGCGAGTCCTACTAACTATTGTAATACGGGTCCTTGTGGAACCCAAACTATTGTTGAAAATCCAGCATTTGTTGCAACGTTGAACGGGTTGGCCGGGTGCACGCCTGCCCTTTTCGTAAGTGCCGCTGTTATTCCGGCAGGGGCCACCCTATTTATTTTCACCGGCAATCCACCCACAGTTCCACCAGATTACACCTCCCTTTGTGGTGGCGGACCAATTTATGCAATCTTTTGCAACAACACGACTCAGACAACCGGTCGTTTTGCAAATTCAGGAACAGGAACGAGAGACTTAACCATAACCTTCGCTCCAGGAGTTACAGATTTGGTAACGTATGCACCTGGATCTGTGGCTGCAGGAGATGGAGCTATTGTAAATTTTACTGCTCCTGGAGTAGCCTCATATCCAACAAATCTAAGCCCTTCATGCAATGCGATAGCGTTGAACGTGCGATGGGGTGAAATAGCAATAACAAAGGAAAATGAAACCAATATATTAACTTGGAAGACATATAGTGAGACTAACAACGACCGATTTGAAATTATTCAACTAGATTTGTATAATGGTAACGAAAAAATAATTGGAACAGTTTCCGGTGCAGGAAATTCGAGTCAAATTCTCAATTACTCCTTTAACCTTCCTATGGTTGCAGAAAGTATCACTTATTATAAAATTCGCCAGATTGATAAGGACGGTAATTTTTCTGAATCTCAAATCATATCTAATACAATAGAATTCGAAACTCAAATTGTTTTAGGTGCATATTGCTCTGACGATAAAATCCAATTAACTTTCTCCAAAGATATTGTAAAAGGTAGTATCGTTAGATTATTGAGCCCCGACGGTAAACAAATAAGCGCATTACTTGCAGAAGAAACAACCAAATCTATTGTTTTCCCTTTCTCCGGAAAAGGATTATACCTTGTTGCCACCGAAAATTTCAGAAATGAACTCTTTAAAATCATTTGCAATTAGTAGTAAAAAACACAACCAAAAAATAAGTCATAAAAAAAGCCTTCAAAAATGGGAGGCTTTTTTATGCTACAAACTCTGTTTATTCGTTTTCAGTAGTTGTTTCATCTACTGCAATATCTTCATTTTGATCTTCAAATGGAACGTATCCTTCCAACTTGTGTAGCTTTTTAGTTCCTTTATACATTTCAAACTTTCTAAAGCTACATTGAATATCCCCGTTGAATAATTTTATTCTTCTACTCGATTTTAAGCCAATGGAATTCATTCCTTCTTCGGATGAGGAAATAATCCAACAATCCCATCCTTCTAATTCGGTTTTCATCCATGTACCTAATTTGCTGTACAATTCTTCCACATTCACGTCAAAACGTTCGCCATAAGGAGGATTTGTAATCATTACACCCTTATGTCCTAAATTGATCAACTCTTCAAATGACTTATTTTGAAATTCAATAAAGCGGCCAATTGAAAAAGTTCTTGCATTACGGCGCGCTTTAGTAATCATTTCATCAGAAATATCTGATCCGATAATGGCATTTTCAAATTTGGAGGCATTTCTTTTGGCGCCGTCATACATTTCATTCCAAACAGAAGCATCAAAGTTTTTTAAATTTTTAAACGCATAATGATTTCTTTCCAGCGTAGCAGGAATTCCAGCGGCCATTAATGCTGCCTCAATTAAGATGGTGCCTGAACCTACAAACGGATCAATTAGAGGCGCTTTTTTATCCCAACCCGACAAACGAACTAAACCTGCGGCAACAACTTCATTTAATGGAGCTAAACCTGTTGCCTCTCTGTATCCTCTATGAAATAAAGGCATCCCGCTTGTATTTACAGATAAAATACAATCATTTTCATTAATGTATAAATCAAAAAGAAGTTGAGGTGCTTTAGTTTCAATGTTTGGGCGTTCGTCATATTGATCTCTAAATTGATCCACGATAGCATCTTTAACAATTAACATCGGTAATTGTGAATTACGAAAAATTGTAGAATTGATTACTCCACGAACAGCAAATGTTTTTTTGATGTCAAACAATTCTGTCCACTTAATTCGAGAAGCATGTTTATAAAGATCTTTTTCCTCGTTTATTCTAAAGCTTGATAGCTTAACCAAAACTGAAAGCGCACAACGGCAGTTTAAATTCAACGTATAAACGTCTTTCCAATCGCCTTGAACTTGAACCGCGCGATTAAGAATTTCAACATTTTCAAATCCCATTTCACGAATTTCATCCGCTAATACTTCTTCAAGACCGAAAAATGTTTTTATCGTTATTACTAATTCCTTATCACTCATCTTATTATTATTATTATTTTTTTTGCAAAGGTAGACTAAAAAACAAGCCTTTATTATAAAAAGTAGATGATTTGAGAAGAAATACATTTAATTTTCTTTCGTTTCTTAAATGGAATACTAATTTTGTAAAAACAAACTTGACCATCAGACTCAAACCTATATATCCGCTACGTTTTAAATACTTGCTACTCTTTGCGCTTATTTTCAGCCATTCCGTAAATTATTCTCAACGAATTGGAGTAGTTTTAAGTGGAGGTGGGGCGTCAGGATTCGCACATATAGGCATATTACAGGCCTTGGAAGAATCCGGAATTCCAATTGATTACATAACTGGAACATCAGCTGGAGCATTGGTTGGTTCCCTGTATGCGGTAGGATATTCACCGAATGAAATTAAGAAGCTTGTTTTAAGCAATAGTTTTTCCCAAATGTCGAGTGGAAAATTACCCGAAGCAAAGCAATACCATTTGTACGATAATGATATCACAGCTAGTTTATTAAGTATTCCGTTCGCTCAAGATAGTCTTTTATATAAATCGCTTCCCACCAAATTGATTACTCCTGCCTTATTAGATTTTGAATTAATGAGAATACTCGGAGTTTCTTCAGCTTTCTGTGGTGAAAATTTCGACAATCTTTTTGTACCTTTCAGATGTGTTTCATCTGATATAGTTGGGAAAAAAGCAATTTCATATAATACCGGTCCCCTAAATGAAAAAATACGTGCATCAATCACCTACCCTTTTTTCATGAATGCAATTCGTGTAGATGGTAAACTCATGTTTGATGGAGGCCTGTATAATAATTTCCCCGCTGACGTTATGTACCAAGACTTTAACCCGGATTTTATTATCGGTTCTAATG
>JAYSRU010000196.1:0-67898 GCA_043720875.1 Crocinitomicaceae bacterium | reverse complement strand
TCCAGCTCCAGGCCAGTGCATGATTTTAAACATCGCCCCGATGATTACGACTGCGGCACCAAATCCGTATAATTTTGCCATGAATGATTTCCATGCTTTTCCTGATGTGTTCATAGTTTTTGTTTTTTTTGGTTTATATATTACTTGTTCTAGTTTACGCTTTTATTAACGAAGATTAATGTCTCCGCCCAATTCTTCACTTCCTTCTTTGCTGAAATCACGTCCACCTCTACCTAAGTGAGTTGCTACGTTTCTAAATCCAACATAACATTTAGATGTATCTTGAAATTCGTATGATCTTGTTGAAGTTTGTAGGTAATACCCTATATCTTTCCAAGAACCACCACGGATAACTTTACGTTTTTGTACTGGTGGATCCCAGTCCATTGCATCGTAACGGAAATCCGTATTTAAATCATGAGAGAATTCGTTCATTGATTCGTCATAAGCAGTTTCACACCATTCTGAAACGTTACCGGACATACAGTATAGACCCCATCCATTTGGATTGTAAGAATATGCTTTAACCGTATGGAAACCACCATCTTCAAAGTATCTACCTCTCATTGGTTTGAAATTCCCTAAGAAACAACCTGCCTCATTTCTGATGTAAGGTCCACCCCATGGGTATGGAGATAATGCTAAGTCACCACGTGAACAACGTTCCCATTCCGCCTCTGTTGGTAAACGGAAATCATTTACAATGATATCACCCATACTTGTTAACCAGTCATTCAATAAATGTGTTCTCCACACTGAAAATGCCTTTGCTTGAACCCAAGTTACACCAACTACAGGATAGTTGTCATACGCCGGATGCCAAAAATACATTTGTGTCATTGGATCATGGAACGAATACGTGAAATCGCGCACCCAACAAAGTGTATCGGGATAAACGTTAATTGTTTCATCTATAATAAAACGTTGACGATTTTCATGGCCACGAATGGAGTTATTTTGACCCTTCTTATTGAAGTAACCCATGTCTTTATCTTGACCTTGAGGATCTTCAGTAAACGGATGAGCCTCCGTATTTAATTCACGGTGTTCGTTAGATACTTTCTGACCGTCTTTATCATATCCGTCAACAACAATATCAATTGTTCCTTTACGAGCAGCTTCTCTGTAATCGATCCAGTAATAACGGAAATTCAATTTACGTGTGTCAATTTCGCGACGCTTGTAAAAACGCTCAGCTTGTGGATAGTACATTTCAGCAAGGAGAGGTAAATTTTCTTCAGCATCATATTCTAAACGACGATCCCAGTTTAAAGAGAACTTCTCACGGTTACCTGCACGATCAGAAGGATCATAATCAGCCATCTCTAAAGCACCTTCGTCAAAAAAGCGTTCTTGATAATTGATAAATTCATCAGCATCTTCATCTGCTTCGTAACCAGCATAGATCTTTTCTCTTGCAATTGAATCTTGTACGTAAGATACAAACTGACGATATTCGTTGTTTGTAATTTCAGTTTGATCCATGTACAATGCCTGAATAGACACAGTTTTTGATCTTGTTTGGTGCAAGAATGGTACATCCTCATCATTTTCACCCATATTATAGGATCCTGAAGGTATGTACACCATTCCGATTGGAATCTCAGGATTATATACCTGACGACCTAACACTCCGGTCAAGTGACCAGTTCGCGAACTACAAGCGGCTAAAACGAGCAGCAACGTAAATAACAAAAGTTTTTTCATTTCTCTTTTTTTATCTTTAACCGAATTTCTTATCAACAATACAGGGGATCAATATGTTTGATATAACGCAACCTTTTATAAAAGGGTTACAAAGATTCTAATTATTTTTAAATATTACAACCATCTAGGATGTTTTGATGTTTGTTTTGGTGGCTTCGGTATGAAGTAACAAAATTTACCAACAACTTCATGCGTTCCTTTAGAGATCGTTGCAAGTTGATTTAATGTAAAGTCATATGAATAACCAAAGCCAACATTTGCTCTTGCTTTTCCAAGTGTCAATGGCCACTTAACGCCAGCCATACCTGCAACCGCATCAGAATTTCTAAATGTTAAACCTGCGTAAAACATATCTTGATAAATGAATCTCGCATTGATATCAGCAGAAAATTTGTTTGGAACAAACCTTCCAAGAACCTGGATATCTAAATCCATTCCATCACCAAATAAATCTTTCAGTTTTTTTCCTGCCATTAAGAAATAATGTCTTTTTGATGAAAAGAAATAATTTTTAAATGCAGCCTCATTAATATGCGTACTTGAAATACCAACATAATAACCTTGGGCTCCTTTAAAATATAAACCTCCATTAATATCCAATGCAGTTGAAGTACCGATGGTTGGAATGCTTGGATCTTGTGCCACAGGTGTTGTTGGCGGAACCCAACTATTATTATTAAACCCAAAGTTCATTATACCTATACCAACACCGATACCTAAAACACCAGCATCACCGATAGTAAGTGGGTAAGAATAATTTAATAATGCATTTGTTTGACGTTGGTAACCAATAGCATCTCCATATAGAGATATACCAATACCTGCTGGAAGAAATTGTTGTAAATTAGCTTCTGCATTAAAAAGCACTGAGTTTGGAGCTCCAGCAACTCTATCCCACTGATTTCGATAAATCATAGTAGCACAAATTCCTTCTTCCATTCCAGTTGAACCCGGATTTACCGACATTTTATCAAAAATAAAATGCGTTAGTAGTTTTTCTTGTTGTGCAGTAGCGCTAGTTATAAAGCCAAGGCTTGCAACGGTTAAAGCTAATATTTGTTTTTTCATTTTCAGTTATTGGCTGTGAATGTTTTCTTTCAATCTCTACCAAGCAGAGATTTCAAGCGTTAAAAATAGATAAAATACTATACAAAACATAATTTCTTTAAAAAGAAAATGCAGTTTTCAACATTTTATTGTTTAATGTTAGGATTTTAACGGAAGGTATTACGAAAAGGTTACGTTAATTTTTGATAGGTTTTCCACCAGAGATTTGGCAGCTCATCTTTCATAGCTTCTTGATAATCACTATAATCACATGGCACCAAGGTTGAACGTTCATATTTCATATCTTTCTTTTTGGGATAAGGCACTTCCATCCACCAGCGCGCAGACTTATTACTCTTTAAAAAGACCAATGGTTCTTCATTATGACTCACAACAACCGAAAACTTGGTGTAATCTTCTCTACTTCCAACTGGAAAATCTCCTACTCGACCAGCAAATCCATCAATAAAGTACCAAATTAATTCAGAAAGCAATCGATTTGCCTTTAGGCTAATTCCGTCTGCATAATAATTTGACAAAAATATCGCCGACATTTTATCACTTGCTCCAGCATAATACATTAACTGACATGCGTGCATTCCAGATATTCCATTTGGTGCATTGTAATGTTTGCCTTCAAAATCTGAAGCATTGATCGATGATAAATCAAAAGATACGGCATCAGAATTTCTAAGTAACGGTTCTGCAATAGTGGTATCCTTTGTAAAAGTCCCTAACCTGCAGGTATCAAAATACAACTTTTCAAATAGATCTCTTTCTTTACTTGAAACATAAGGGGTTTGATAACCGATCACACTATAATTGAACAAATAACAAGGTTTCTGGGTGAGAATATGGCTTAAGAATCCATTAGCATGAATTGGTGCATCTGCGTCACCTAAATCAAACTCACGATCAATAGAACAAAGGTTAATACTTTGCTCATTCTTCGCTAACGCTTGATAAATAGCTAAAGTTAAATCTTGACTACCTCCAACAATTATTGGTAGTACATTGTTTTGAATCAACTCTGCGCACACATTGTTAACGGCATGAAAAGTATCATTTACATTTTTACCTGGTAGAATAGTCCCTAAGTCATATATTGGGAATTGCCAATTGCTATCCGCTTGTAATTGAGCTAATTCAGTTCTAAAATATTCAACATTTTCTTCAACTTGATAGCCGCTATTTCTGTACTCTGGCACATAAAACAAAGCGACACTCCCTTTTTCTAGTTGCGGGAAATCATCTGTTTTATGGTATAAGATTGTTGTGCCAAGTCCTTTTATTGGTACTTGTGTCTCCTCAATTGGTTGAAAAAAAATGGATATATCTTTCATGAAAATTTATACTTTGCTCAAAAGTATTGCGTATTTATGTCGGTTTTACACGATGGATTAGATGATATACAACTCGGACAGTGAATAACTCAATTCAAGTAACAAAAAAGGCGATCAATTAATGATCGCCTTAACTTCAACTATTTTTACTATTATTTCTTCTTTGCTACAGGCTTCTTTTTTGCAGCAGGTTTTTTTGCAGCCGGTTTCTTTACCACCGCTGTCTTAGTTGCTGTTGCAGTTGTTTTCTTACCAAACGGTTTTTTCTTAGGTGCTTGGTTTTCAGAAATAGTAATACATTCCGCCACTGTTAATGATTCAATCGCACAATCTTTTGGCAACTTGTAATTTTCTTTTCCAATTTTCAAATACGGACCCCAACGACCATCTAGAATTTGCATATCAGCACGCTCGGGGAAAGCTTTCAACATTTTCTTAATATCTGCTTCACGCTTCTCTAATAAAATTTCAATTGCACGTTCTTCAGTAATCGTCATTGGATCATCATCGCCTTTGATACTTACAAATTCTTTATCGTATTGAACATAAGGTCCAAATCTCCCGAAATTAGCTTTCAATGGCTTGCCTTCGTATTCACCAACAACACGCGGAAGCTTAAATAGATCAATCGCATCTTCTAGCGTTACGGTGGCTAACGTTTGATTGCCACGTAATGAAGCAAATTGTGGTTTTTCACCTTCTGGGTCCGTTTCTCCAATTTGAACCATTGGCCCAAACTTACCGATACGCACGATAATTCTTTTTCCAGAAACCGGATGATCGCCAAGATAACGTTCACCATTAGCACGCTCAGAATTCTCTAAAGTATCCTCTACTCTATCATGAAATGGATCATAGAAAGAACTCAACATTTTGGTCCATTCTAATTTACCGTTTGCAATTTGATCAAATTGTTCTTCTACCTCACGCGTGAAATTATAACTCAATACTTGATCAAAATGTTCTACTAAAAAATCATTTACTACAACTCCAATATCTGTTGGCGAAAGTTTGTTTTTTTCTTTCCCGGTTGTCTCTTCTTTCTTGTCCATTGAGACCTTTTCAGCAATCAACGACAAAACATTGTATTGACGAATAGTACCTTCTCGTTCTTTCTTTTCTACGTATCCTCTTTTTTGAATGGTCGAAATTGTTGGTGCATAGGTAGATGGTCTTCCGATTCCTAACTCTTCCAATTTCTTCACGAGAGATGCTTCAACATATCTTGGTAATGAACGCGTAAATTTTTGTGTCGCTCGAATGAAATCATACCCTAACACATCATTTACTGACATAGCTGGTAACATTGCATCTGTGCCTTCTTTCTCTTCATCGTCGTAGTCTTCGTCAACATTTGACTCGATATAAACTTTTAAGAACCCATCAAATTTAATTACTTCACCACGAGCGGTAAAAACTTCTTTTAATTTTGAATCACCAATTTTTACAACAGTTCTTTCTAATTGTGCGTGACTCATTTGTGATGCAATTGCTCTTTTCCAAATAAGTTCGTACAATTTTACTTCTTCCGCTTCACCATCTGTAGAATGCATTCCAAAGTCCGTTGGTCGTATAGCTTCGTGAGCTTCTTGTGCCCCAGCTGACTTCGTAGCATATTTAGTTGGTTTCGAGTATTTTGCACCGTAGGCCTTTTCGATTTCAACTTTAGACGCCTCCATTGCAGTTTCCGATAAATTTGTACTATCGGTACGCATGTAGGTGATTTTTCCAGCTTCATATAAACGCTGCGCTACAGACATCGTTCTTGTTACCGAGAAACCTAATTTTAAACTTGCCTCTTGTTGCAATGTTGACGTGTAGAATGGGGCAGCGGGAGTTCTAGTTGCCGGTTTTTCCGTAACATCCAATACTTTAAATGCTGTTCCTTTGCAACTTTCAATAAATTCTGTCACCTCGTCTAAAGTTCCAAAGTTTTTTGAAATATCAGCTTTCACTTTATCTTTTCCTTTAAGGAAGATTGCAGTTACTTTATAATATACTTCGGAATCGTGTTTAAGAATTTCTTTTTCTCTTTCGACAATTAGACGAACCGCTACTGATTGCACGCGACCTGCAGAAAGGGAAGGTTTTACTTTTTTCCATAATACTGGAGAAAGTTCAAACCCTACCAAACGGTCAAGTATCCTTCTTGCTTGTTGTGCATCAACCAAAGGCATATTAATTTCTCTAGGTTTTTCAATCGCCTTGAGAATTGCTGGTTTTGTGATTTCGTTGAATGTGATTCGTTTTGTATCCTTTTTCTTCAGATCTAATGTTTCGTATAAATGCCAAGAAATAGCTTCTCCTTCACGATCCTCATCCGTTGCTAACCATATTGTATCAGCAGCCTTCGCCAATTTTCTTAATTCAGCCACCAATGTTTTCTTATCAGCAGAAACCTCATATTCTGGTTGAAAATTATTTTTAATATCAATCGCAATTCCCTTAGAAGCTAAATCACGCACGTGACCATAACTGGATCTTACAGTAAAATCTTTTCCAAGATAACCCTCAATAGTTTTTGCTTTTGCAGGTGACTCGACTATTACTAAATTTTTACTCATAATTAAAGTTTTTTAAGGAACCGATCTTGAAATGAAGGCGCAAAATAACCCAAAAAAAAGTTGGAACGCTAGAAAAAAATTAAAATGGGCTTAATTAAAATTATTTGTTCGATAGAATTTGGAAAGAAAATCAGTGCAATGGATAAAAACAATAATGCTATGCGCTTCGCCATAAATTTTCACTTTTCTTTTTTGTTTGATCAAAAAGAAAAGTGACAAAAGAAAAAATCAAGGCTGTAAATCTCGACAAACTGATTAAGATTTTTTACAAATTTAGACTTTCATGAGATCAATAAAATAACATTCTCGAACTTTTCAAGTCACCCGCTTTTCAATATCGCATGAAAGACTAAACTTATGTTATTCTAGAATTCAATAGGAAATCAGTGTCTAATAATTAACTTTGCAACATGTCTATTTCAAAGCGCTTCGGCTTTTCTATTCTCAAACGATTACTTCCGTATTCCAAACCGTATAGATGGCTATTTGTAGGTGCAATTTCCATAACAATATTCTTGGCAATTTTGGTTCCTACTCGAATCATTATCATTGGATACATGACATCTGAGTACATTGAGAAGTCAAGTAATTTAACCATGTTAGCCAAATTTAGTTTATTAGTTGTTGGCATGTTATTACTTGAAAGTATTTTACAAATATTTTCATCTTGGACAGCAAACCTATTAGCTCAATCGATTATCCGTGATTTAAGAAACAAAGTGTTCAAACACATACTTTCTTTCAAAATGAGTTATTTTGACAAAACGCCAATAGGCTCATTGGTAACACGGGTGATACAAGATTTGGAAGCAATATCACAAGTTTTCTCTGCTGGTTTCATTGATATTTTCGGTGACCTATTTTCGTTGTTTGTTATGTTGGCTTATATGTTCTTTTTGAATTGGAAACTTACCTTGTTGGCCTTAATACCAATTCCATTATTAATCATTGCAACTAGAATTTTTGCTAGAGCAATGAATAAGTCGTTTCAAGCAGAAAGAACCCAGGTTAATGCATTAAATAATTTTGTGCAAGAACGAATTACCGGCATGAGTGTCGTTCAACTTTTCAATCGTCAAAAGCAAGAAAAATCGAGTTTCGAAGAGATCAACAAGGGGCACCGTAAAGCTCATATCGATGCTGTTTGGGCTTTTAGTATTTTTTTTCCGGTTGTAGAACTTTTGTCATCATTATCTATTTCGTGTGTTTTAATATGGGGTGTTTTTGAAGTAGCTGGTCAGAATGTAGGAAACAATATTTTTTCAAATATCTTGGCATTTACACTATTTATTAACGCGCTATACAGACCGATCAGAATGTTAGCAGATAAATTTAATATTTTACAGCGTGGAGTAGTTCGGGCTGAACGTATCTTCGAAGTATTAGATGAAAACAACGAAGTGCAAAAGAACGGAACAATTACCGCAATAGATTTTGACCAAGACATTACCTTCGAAAAAGTAGATTTTTCCTACATTGATGGTCAAAAGGTATTAAATTCTATTGACCTCAAAATATCAAAAGGAACAACTATTGCTTTTGTTGGGTCTACAGGTGCAGGGAAAACAAGCTTAGTGAATTTATTAAGTCGTTTTTACGACTATCAGGCTGGGAACATAAAAATCGGCAACATTAGCATCCAAGATATTGATTTAGCTTACTTGCGACAAAATATTGCAGTAGTATTACAGGATGTATTTTTGTTTTCGGATACTATTTACAACAACATTACATTGGGCGATCCAAACATTACTAAAGAGGATGTTATAATTGCTGCTAAAGCGATTGGAGCACATGAATTTATCATGAAACTCCCTGGAGATTATGACTATAATGTTGGTGAACGCGGTGGTGTTCTGTCTGTTGGGCAACGACAATTATTATCATTTATTCGGGCATATGTCTATAATCCAAAGTTTCTAATCTTAGATGAGGCTACCTCTTCCATCGATACAGAATCTGAAGTTCTGATACAAAAAGCGGTTATAGCAATCACAAAAGGACGAACATCCATTGTTATTGCGCATAGGTTAAGTACCATACAAAACGCTGATAATATTATAGTTTTGGACAAAGGACAAGTAAAGGAACAAGGTTTACATTCAGAACTCATAAGTTTAAATGGTATTTATAAACGTTTGCACGAAAAACAATTTACAGAAGTATGAGCAACAAATTAGGTTTAAGAATTGGTGGTGTACCAGAACATTTCAATTTGCCTTGGCGATTGGCCATTGAGCAAGGAGATTTTAAAAACATTGGGTTGGATTTACATTGGAGTGATATGACTGGAGGCACTGGTCAAATGATTCGTGGATTGGAAACAGGTTCGATTGATATAGCTGTATTATTAACAGAAGGTATTACCAAATCCATTTTACAAGGACTTGATGCGAAAATTTTGACAATATATGTGGTTAGCCCATTGCATTGGGGAATACACGTTCCATTCAACTCGGAAATACAAACTGAAAAAGACCTTGAAAATCAAACATTTGCTATATCTCGTGAAGGTTCTGGTTCTCATTTGATGGCCTACGTAATGGCCGACCAACAGCAATGGAATTCAAGCAAATTGAAGTTTAACGTAGTTGGTGATATTTATGGTGGATTATGGAGTTTAAAAAACAACGAAGCTCAAGCTTTTTTGTGGGAGAAATATACTACTCGTCCACATGTAAAACAAGAGAAATGCCGTTACATCGGAGAAGTTGTTACGCCGTGGCCTTGTTTCGTGATTGCCGCAAGAAGCGAAATCATTGAACAACATTCGGCCTTATTGAATGAAATGTGTCGCATTGTTAATTCAAAAGCATTTGCGGTAAAAAACAATGCAGCGACAGCTGAAGAGTTGAGTTGGAGATACAGTTTAGAAGAAAGTGAAGCAAAACAATGGCTTTCTGAAACAGATTGGAATTATGAAAACAAAGAAGATTTAGCAAGCTTCGAAAAAACGGTTAATTACTTATTAAAGATGCAATTAATTAGTTCATCCGAAGCCGAAAACTGGCAAACGAAATTATTCGAAAATTAAGGCATAAAAAAAGCGTTCTAACTTAAAAAGAACGCTTTTTTTATACTATTTTTTTGCTAGCTGTTTATCTCCTCAAATCCATTTCTTCCACAAGATATCCCGCACCCGCATATTTATCCATTACCCAAAGTACATAATGAATATCCACTACGATATTTCGGCAACGATTCGGATTGAAAATAAAATCACTCATTGTACTCTCCCAGCTTCGGTCAAAATTTAATCCCATTAAATAACCATCCGCATTTAAAACCGGAGACCCACTATTTCCACCGGTAGTATGATTACTTCCAGTAAAACAAACCAACATTCTCCCGTCTTGAGCATATTGACCCCAATCTTGTTTTGTGTAAGCTTCCATTAAACTTGGTAACAACTCAAAATCTGGATCGCCAGTAATATTTTTTTCCATTATTCCTTCAACATAGGTAAATGGTGTGTATTCTACTGCATCATAAGGTTTAGATCCTTCCAATTGACCATAACTTATACGTAAAGTTGAATTCGCATCAGACCAAAGTTTATCTCCTAAATTCATCACCGTTTTTCCTTCTTGAAAAACAGCCATATAGCTTTGAAGTGTAGCTCTATTGAGTTGCACCAAAGGCAATACGTTAGCATAAAATGGTTCCACTATTTGTTTAAATAATTGATATCCTTGATCCTTCTTAAGCTTCTTGTATTTCTTAGGACTATAACTATTAATGAAAGCTAAATACCTTTTTTTATCCGTAAGAATCGATTTTTCATAAATATTTTTTGAAAGTACGTCTTGCGAATTTTGAGCAATTAGTGCTGCCATTGTTGCTCCATCAGCATAATTTTTATACGCTGGAGTAAGCGCATCAAATATTAGGCGATCTACTTTAGGAGAATAATCCTTAAAAAATCCTTCGGCACCAAGGTTAAGTTGTTTTAGTTTTTCAGCTATTTGTATTTTATTTTTTGCAGTGTCCATGAACGAAATAAAATCGTTTAAACTACTCGCAATTCTTAAGAATTCAGCACCGTTAAAAACATATTCTACCACAAGATTGTAGGTGAAGTCAGCATTTTTTGCTTTCGCGCAAAGCGCGTTTGCCTCATTCAAAGCAATTGAATATTGAAACCAATTTTGATCATTTTTAGCCGCGGCAATGTATCGTTTTTCATATTCCAATTTCACTTTAGCTCCGTCAATTTGTTTTAATCCGTTGAGTTGACCAATCCATTTTTTCCAAGCATTTGCGATTCCAGATTGTTTGGCTGCATATTGTATTCTAACTGCATCAGATTCACGCATTGCCTTTCCGATAATGTCTAATGATTTTGTACGCATGTTTATTTGCATTGGACGCAAGGTACTTATGATATAATCCAATTGTGTGGATACCGTATGTTGTTCTGTTTGACCTGGGAAGCCATAAACTAATGTGAAATCCTTTTCTTTTCGGTTATGCATCGATATTGGCAAGGAATGCAATGGAGTATAGGGAACATTATCTGCTGAAGGCATGGCTGGTTTATTATCTTTACCTGCGTAAATTCTGAATACACTAAAATCTCCAGTATGACGAGGCCAAACCCAATTGTCTGTGTCTCCACCAAATTTACCCACAGAAGAAGGTGGAGCTCCAACCAAACGCACATCTTTAAAAACTTCTTTTACCATCATGTAATAAGCATTACCAAAATCGAATGCTTTAATTTCTGCTTCAAAATGTGTTCCTCGCACTGCATCTGCACACAATGTTTTCATATTCGCCAATAATTGATTACGGTCGCCTTTATAAGCTTTCAGCGCACCAGTCATATCTTCAATTCTCACGATTCGAGTAGCTGTCAGACCAGGATTAATTAATTCATCATTCAAATTTTTTGCCCAAAATCCAAATTTAAGATAGTCATTTTTTAGACTCGAATGTTTTTGTATCTCATCAAATCCACAATGATGGTTGGTTAGAATTAAACCTCGTTTAGAAACTATTTCAGCGGTGCAACCTCCATCAAAATGAATGATGGCATCTTTAATACTAGCATGGTTAATGTCATAAATGTCAGTTGCAGACATTCTCATTCCTTTGGCCTTCATGTCGTCAGCAAATGCAGCGATAAACGAAGGCAACAACATTCCTTCAACTGCAAACAATGTAATACTACTAAATGCAATATACACGGTTAAAATTAATTTTCTAAGCGTAATTTTCATGAGATTATTTTTGGGTAAAGTATTTATGCTTTAAAGCGTGACAAATATAATCCGTCTATTTTAGTTAATCGTGATTTCACTTAAATTATTCCGTTACATTTGTGTATGAATTTAGATTTTTTAGTTCAATACTTGTTTCAACTTTCTTTGATTCTTGTAACATTCGGTTTTTTATGGGGAATTGTGAAATTTCTTTACTCACTTGTTCGCTTAAGTTCTCAGCGCAGTGTTGCGGAAAGTTATAGTATAATTCTGATTTCCTATATTCTTCTTATTGATGTAGTAATGCTCTTTTGGGACAAAGTAAGCCAAGAAAATAGAGCAACTGCTATGTGGGCTTCAGGAATATTTATCAGTGTTTATTTCTTGAATCAATTCCAAGGAAGGCGATTTTCAACTCAAATCTTCAAATTATCATTCCAAGGTAAAAAACCATTTACTGTCAATTATCATTTTCCTTCAGAAATATTAATAATGTTAGGTTCAATTGCATTTTTTGTATTTCTCAGTTTCAACAGTAGTTTTGCGTTGAACGGAGCCAGTAAATGGTTTTATTCAAGTATTATTGGAATAGATAACGCGCCGGTTTTTGGATGGATTTTTAAATTTGTTGGAGCGTTTATGTTTATTTTCATGGTGGGCGGTTTACCCGCACTATTTAAATCCCTTTTGACTAAGCAAGGTAATATTGTGAACCATACAGAACAACAAGAAAATCGAAATGACAAGTTTGATTCATTCGAAGAAATGTAACCATTTTGCCGTTTGATTATTCGATGTAATCCAAGTTAAGCAGCTCATTGTACTTTTTTATTTCTGCGGGATCAGTGATAAGCGTTGCTTGATTTAGCCAATTTCCGTACATCGATTTTTTGTACAACTTACTTAATACTTTATCTACGGCAAATTTCATATCAAAATTTAGCTCTCTTTCTGAAACCGCTTTTTGCAGGAGATTGATGTATTTAACTTGAAAACTACTGGACATATGTAAAAACAATACTGCAGCTGTAGCCGACTCCGTTCCTACAATTGAATTTCCAGGATAACCATAATCTTCAAAAATTGTTTTCAACATTACCTCGTTACACGCATCATTAACTCTTATATCCTTCCATAATACTTTTTGAATTACGGTATCCTTCTCTTGTATCGCAGCATTTTTTAAACGCTGATCAATTCGAATCATTCTTCTTAAGGTGAATGCCACTTCCAAATTGGCGTTTTTCCAATTTCTTTGGCAGTTCACAAGAAACATACTGTCCACTTCCTGCTCTAACCGAATATATTTTTTCGGAGTATTTTCTAGAAAATATAATGCACTTGGTTCTTCCAATAAGGTTGATTCAGTTCTGCCTAGTCGAATGCACTTAATGTACAAATCATACGTGACGCTAAATTTTTTCTTGAGGTATGCATGACGGATAAGTGCGTTGTATAGTTCTATTTTTTCCGCGACTTCATTCTTCTTTGTTGCTTTTAATAAGTCTTTAACAATTTGTTTTTCATCCTTATTTTGATCAACCACTAAACACAATTCATTCACCTTATCGATAATTTTTTGGGAAAATGCATTGTTAAGCACACCAATATATATAAGTAAAAACAAACTAAGCGATTTCATAATCTATAAATTAAGCTTAATACTTTAATGATACTGTTGAATTTAGTCGGTAATTTCTTTTAATCTCTCAAGTATAGCTTCTAATTGGGGAACAACCAAGTGTTTATTATCATTTACCAATTCGAAACTTGCAAATTGTTTCTTATGCTCATCCGTCCACTGATTATCAATCCGAGCTAAAACTTGCTCCCTAGTACAGTTATCTCGCTGAATAGTTCTAGAAATTCTTAAATCCAACGGAGCGGTAACCAAAATAGTTGCGGTAAAATCAATATAGGAACCTGTTTCAAACAAAAGAGCAGCTTCATTAAAAATCAAATCACTTGAATTTATCTTACAAAACGTTTCAAATTCAGCCTTTACTTTAGGATGTACAAGTGCATTCATTTTTTGTTTTTTTTCTTCATCAGAAAAAAGTTGTGCAGCAATGAATCCTCTATTCATTACATTTCCGACATATGCAGCTTCACCAAACAGACTCTTTACTGCGGCAATAAGTTCGATATCAGTTGATAATAATCGTTTAGCGCTGCTATCTGAATAAAAAACGGGATAACTCATGGAGGAGAGTATTTGGCAAATTATAGATTTACCTACTCCAATACCACCAGTAACCCCGATTCGGATCAACTTAAAATTGATTATTTATATTAATTAATCTCCTCTACTTCAATAATATTGAAAGGAATTGATAAGATTGCTTTATAATCCTGACCAGCTTCTTCCATGTCTTCATCGTCTTGCTCAAAATACCAATTTACTTGAACATCCGTATTTTTTCCATTAAGACCTTCCAATTTTTTGAAAAAATCCAGGATACATTTCGAAGAAGAAGTATTAAAATACTCTAATTTTACATCAACACTCGTCGCGCTTTTAGGTGCCGACCCGTAATTATCTAACCAGTCATTTAAAGGTTTGTAAAATTCAATCGAGTTTTCAGGGATACAACGGCCTTTTATTTCCAATACACCACTAAGTGCATCAAAACTAACTGTCGGTGTTTTTGCAGATCCGTCTAGCGTTAAATTTTGCATGATATTTTTATTTATTAATTCACTGTTACATTCAGACAGAAGAACGTGTCTGTATCGTTAATTTTCAGAAACTCGTAATCTAATTTGTTTCCCGATTTTCTTGCAATATCAATCATTCCGAGACCTGCGGTACCTTTACTTGAAATGTGTCCGTTATTTAGTACTTGTTGATACATTTCACGCAATTCATCTTTATCCTTGCTATTGATTAAATCTAAACGTCTGCCTAATTCAATGCTAGCTTCTGTTTTAATGTAATTTCCAGTTCTAATAAGGAAGGCATCGTCCGTCTTTACAATCATAAAAAGTGCTGACTTGGACTCCAACATATCAAACTCACGATTTGCATCTTCTAGCGGATCAATGTGATGATATAGATTTTGAAGACATTCTACCAATACGTTAAAAACTTTTTTCTTTGTCTTTGGACTTTCCTCCAAAGAGTCCATTTTCGCTTCCATGATTTGTAAAACGGAAGACAAAAGCTCAGACGTCACAACCCCTTTGAAAGAAATAAGAATATTTTCTTCCTCCATGGTTTTGTACAAATTGTAAATTTCTTTTAGCGACATCGTGGTATAAGTTGTACAAATATAAAAGAAAATAGAAAAAATACGATTTTTTAAGTTAATTATTTCAAAACCACTTCATATGGTTGAACTAAAAAGCAACTGTATTGTTTAATTTTATAATTTTACCGCATGAGCGAAAACATTTCAAAAGATTGGTTCTCTAGTTGGTTTGATTCTCCATTTTATCATCAATTATACGATAATAGGAATGATAGTGAGGCAGAACATTTCATTGAAAATTTATTAAAGCATTTGAAACTCAAATCTCAAAGTAAATTATTGGATTTGGCCTGCGGAAAAGGACGTCATGCGATAACTATGGCACGACATGATTTTGATGTAACTGGTGTTGATTTAGCGCCGCAAAGTATTGCCTCAGCTAAACTTTCTTCAGTACATCATAGCAACCTTCATTTTGACGTCCATGACATGAGAGAAGTCTATAAGTCGAATCATTACGATGTTATTTTTAATCTATTCACCTCATTTGGATATTTTGACATTGAAGCAGACAACCTTAAAATGTTACAAAGCATTACTACCATGTTATTGCCAAAAGGTATAGTTGTCATTGACTTTTTTAATGCCCAAAAAGTGATTGCAAATTTAGTTCCTTATGAAACAGTTGCGAAAGACGATGCAACGTTTAACATTAAACGAAGTGTGACTTCAACCCATGTGTATAAAGAAATAATCGTTCACCCAAAAAAGGCTACTGAAACGCTACATTACCGTGAACAAGTACAATTGTTTAGAAAAGAAGACTTTGAACGCCTCTTAAATTTAGTTAATCTAAGAATATTAGATACCTTTGGCGACTTTAACCTAAGTGAATTCAACCCTGCATCTTCGGATCGTTTAATCATGATAGCCCAAAAAAATTAATGGAAATTTTATTCATAATACTTAGTTTGCTTATTTCTGTAGTAATTGGTGGTGGTTTCGTGTCACTCGTTTCTCAAAAAAATGGAAAATATCTCGTTAAGTTTCTACTTGCATTTAGCGGGGGATTTTTATTGTCCATAGCCTTTATGCATTTCATTCCTGAACTCTATCATCATTCAAGTGATAATATCGGATTGTTTATTCTCATAGGATTTTTAATTCAGCTATTGCTTGAATATTTCTCTGAGGGAGTTGAACACGGGCATGTACATTCACACGATCACGGACATACGCATACGCATACAGTCAAAATACCGTTCATGTTACTTGCCTCACTTAGTTTGCATTCTATTATTGAAGGAATTCCTGTTTATGGCACATTAACCGGGATTACAATGAGTTCGCATGACCATGGTCACGGTAACGATAATTCCCTCTTGCTAGGGATTATTTTACATCAAATTCCTGTTGCAATTGCCTTAATGACGGTATTCATATCCAAGGGCTTGAGCAAAAAGCAACAATGGTTTTGGTTAATGATCTTCGGATGTATGACCCCAGCAGGCGTAATTTTAGGTATGTACATTACTCCAAATGAAACAATTTTG
The DNA here is from genome assembly GCA_043720875.1 of Crocinitomicaceae bacterium. Classification (GTDB taxonomy): domain Bacteria; phylum Bacteroidota; class Bacteroidia; order Flavobacteriales_D; family Crocinitomicaceae; genus JAYSRU01. Next base: position 51,289 of record JAYSRU010000196.1, on the reverse strand, counting down.
ACTTATCTGTTAGCGATAGTAGTAGGAATGTTTTTACATATTTCTACTACAATTATTTTTGAATCCGGCGAAAATCACAAATATAATTTAGCAAAGCTGAGTTTGATACTTTGCGGAGGTGCTTTGGCCAGTATCCTTTAAAACCGTTTCTAATTATTCGGGTAGAATATTCATTTTAGTTGCAAAATGTAGACAATAATCTCGCAAATCTTCTGAAATATTCGTTTCACCCGTAGCTCTTTCAAAAGAATCAGCCATTGTTACTAAAGTTTGGTGAAAAAATTGTTTCATCTCCTCAACACTCATTTCTTTCGTCCAGAGATCAATTTTCATCGTATTCTTACTTCCTTCATCCCAAATGGCCAACATCATGGCCTTCGCAGGTGATTTCGTTACATTCCCATCTTCTGCCGTCCAATGAATTCCAATTGGTACATTGTTCTCATTTACTCCAACTTTGATGTTTATTTCTGATGTTTTTACTATTTGATCGCTCATTATTTTGGCTTGTATGCTTGTAATACTTTAGTGTATGGTGTTTCGATTAATTGTTGTAAAGATACTGCTTCGTTTTCATTCATAAAAGCATGAACTATTTTCCAACCCAAAAATTGGCCCATTCGGTCTGCACCTTTTTCAGGTAAACCAATGGTAAATGGTGCGTCAACTAACAGATTTTGAATATCTCTCTCACTTTTACTGAAAAGAATATTTTCGTTGATTAAGTATTTCCAAAATGACATTTCCCTTTCAGTTGCCCAAGCGAATTCCTTATCCGAGTAACGTAACAGCGTGGATTGCTTGTTGGCTTGCAGTGCAACTTCAGCAATAAATAATGTTTTACCCCAATTCACAATCGCTTCGGCTGTATTCGTGTTGTTTTGAGGTACTAAGTGCGTTTGAATCCATGAAATTAGTATGTCACGTTCCATAAACTCAGGGCGCATTTTTACTTTTATCCAAGTAAAAAACTGCTCATCAGGCAGCTCTTTTATGACATCATATTCAGGGCCCAAATAACGTTCAATACCAACAGCGATGTCAGTTTCCATAGAATTTACACTTGATGTGAAGAGCGAATTCAGAAAAGTTATTTTCTTTGGAATTTTATAACTTGGTGCATAAAAGTTTAAGCGTTGAAAATCCAAATTTAACTTGTCTTCTATTTTCTTTGTATTATCAAAATTGTTCGCTAAATGTTTCTCCAATCTCTTGATATATGGATCACGGTAAAATGTTGCTAAGCCGTTTTTGTTGAGCGAATCACCTGGATTGCCAATTTTTAGACAATAGCCAATAAAATAAGCATAAGACTCACCGTATTTCTCTGATTCAGCAGCATCAAAATAATTGTATTGTGTTGAATCCAACCCGCGTAATTCTTTCGCCAAGTTAAGATATGTAATCTCAGGAATTTTATTCGACGGAACCTCTTTGAATCGATCTGACTTACACGAAACAAGTAGTGTGAATAAAAAAATGGTTAAAAAGACAATTCTATGGGGCATATTTACAGCATATTTGTTATAATTGCATTGTAAAAGTACTGTTCTTAATGAAAGTACAAATAAAAAGAAAGTTAAATCTAAAATAATCACAAAAGAATGAAAAAATTATTTACACTACTAACGGCTGCATCCATCTCATTTACTTCAATTGCACAAGATGGAGATCACAAGTTTCAAATGGGTATTGCAACAAGCGCCGGTATGAATTTTAATAAAGTTGGATCAAAAACATTAAATAGAGATGGTGCAGGTTCAGACCTTATGATTGGAATGAATTTACAATGGAATATAACGCCAACAATTAGTTTGTTAACGGGTTTAGAGTTTGAATTCGAAAAATTTAAATACACCTACAACGATACCATGTTTTACAATTATGACGGTGATTCTAAAATCTATTCAAAAGATGAAGCTTCTTCATTAAATGATGCTGCCTTGTTTCAAGTAACTAATAGATCTCAAAAGCCAGTTTTATTGTACATTCCTACTATGTTAACATTCAGAACTGCTGAGATTGGTCCATTACGTTATTTCGGACGATTTGGATTGCGTTCAGGATTTGTTCTTAAATCTACTACAACAGATGAAGGTCAATTATGGACAAAAGGTGTTTCAGGAGCTAACCCAACTAAAGCGCCGCTTACAAATTCAAAAATGATTTCATCAAAAGATTTGTTTGTTTTTAGATCATCTATTGGTATTGCTGGAGGAGCAATGTGGAATTTTTCAGGTTCAACTACACTTATTGGAGAAATCGGTTATTACTACGGTTTGACTCCGGTACACAGTGGGAAAGCATTGTTCGGTAAAGATGACGAAAAGAATCTCTCTTTGTTCACGATGAATAATTCGTCAAACCCTTTCAATAACGGAAATACTAAAACGTACTACCAACCAAAAGCAACTCAAGGTCAATTAGTATTTAAAGTTTCTATTTTATTTTAATCGCAATATTAGGCGAAAAGTGAATACATTAAATGTAAAAAATTACATCAAAGGCTGGATGGCTTCCTACTTGGAAACATCCAGCCTTGATGGTTTTATAATAGGAATTTCTGGAGGAATAGATTCTGCATGTACGGCTATGCTTTGTGCCGAAACAGGTAAGAAAGTAATACTTGTTACCATGCCGATTCGCCAGACTCATGCTGAATTTGATCGAGCAAAAGAGCAGATGACATTCATGGCGGGTAAATATTCAAATGTCACCACATTAGATATTTCGTTAACGCATATTTTTGAAACTATCGAAAATGATTTTCCAAAGCAAACTACAAGTGATCATTTATCGATGGCTAATACTCGTGCTAGGCTGCGCATGTTAACACTTTATGCACTTGGTCAAAGCAATCGTTGCTTGGTTGTAGGGACCGGAAATAAAATAGAAGACTTTGGTGTAGGATTTTATACTAAATATGGTGATGGCGGCGTTGATATAAGTCCAATAGCTGACTTAATGAAAAGCGAAGTATTTGAATTAGCTAAAGAACTTGGAGTAGTGGCATCCATTCAAAATGCTAAACCGACAGATGGATTGTGGGAAGACGGTAGAAGTGACGAGGAACAAATTGGCGCTAGCTATCCAGATTTGGAATGGGCTATGGGATTTAGAGGTGATGAAACGATCTTGTCAAGTCATCAAAAAGATGTTTTAGCAACCTATAAAAAGTTGAATAAAATAAATGCGCATAAAATGATACCTATTCCGGTTTGTATCATCCCAACCAATATTAAATAACTAGATTAATTATGTCTGTTTTAAATAAACTTTATTTAGTTCTTTTTTCTTTGGGTTTGACCCCTATTTTGGCACAAGAAATTGATTATATTCCATTACGAGCTGTTGGCGACATACCGAATGATTTCATAATTCCTACCTATCAAAAAGTAAACAGACGCATCGAAGAAAACCGTATTGCTTATTTGAAGTTAAAAAATGCCTATAAAAAATCATTACAGCGGGCAACTCCAACAGAAGCCATTCTTATTAGACAAGAATTCAATGCAAACCCTTTGCAACTAAACAAGCAAAATGAATTAATTTTTGCCGAAAATGCGTTATACGGTGTAGATGACATTTTACATTCAGGCCTTGTGTTGTATGGCGATTCTTTGACGGAATATGTTCAAAAGGTTGCTAATAAACTTCTAAAAAACCAATTAGATCTGCAACAAGAACTTCGCTTTTACACATTAAAAGTAAATGACGTAAATGCTTTTTCAACCGATCAAGGAATTGTATTTGTAACTATCGGTTTGTTAAGTCAACTTGAAAATGAAGCGCAACTCGCTTATATATTAGCACACGAAATAGCACATTACACTGAAAAACATGTACTTGAATCTTTCATTTACAATACCACTGGAAGAACCAATAGAGTTGATTTTCAAGGAGAAATACGCGACATGAGCAAATTTTCAAAAAGTGCCGAATTTGAAGCTGACACGTTGGCTATCAAATGGTTTAACGAAGCAGGTTATGCTCCAGAAAACATCTTATCCACGTTTGACTTGTTGTTGTATTCTTATTTACCGTTTGATGAAGTCGCTATTACATCAGATTATTTCAACAAGGGTTTGTGTTATATACCACCTTCGCTTTTTCCGCATGAAATTCGTCCGATAACTGCAATAGAAGATTATAACGATAAGGATAATTCTCACCCAAATATCAAACGAAGAAAACTACTGGCAGAAGTACAAATTGATGACTATAGCAATTGGGGAAAGGGCGTTAATAGTTTTGGAGATGACGAATTTAGGGAAATTCAAAAAATAGCGCGTTTTGAAACTGTTCGGAATAATTTATACGACAACGAATATGGCAAAGCATTGTATAGCATCGCCATACTTGAGCTCAATCATCCAAATTCGCTCTATCTCGCTAGATGTAAAGCACAAGCTTGGCTTGGCTTGGCTCAATTCAAAGCTGGATCAAAATTTAATAAAACCGTAGACCGGAAAAAAACGCTAGAAGGCGAAAGTGCGAATATGCATTTATTACTTTATGGCATGGATAACAAAACAATCACAACAATGGCTTTGCGCCAAATTAAAGACATTGTAACAACCAATCAAGAAGATGTAATGTTAACTTTGATTTGGGAGAGAATGATCAAAGCCGCGGCAAAAAATGAACAATTTGTACTTTCAGAGTATTCGGGCGAAACATTTTCCGAGGTTGCAAATTTGTTTTATGCAACACAAAAAATTCAAGACTCTATCAAAAATTTTCAAGGAAGCACTCCTCCAAAAGAAGACGTTAAGCTAAGCAAATATGAAAAGATTCGTAACAAAAAAAATACTCCAATCGATCCAAGGATATTCGATTCGACTAGCTATTATAAATATTTAATCAGCGACATTTACAAATCTTCTGAATTTCTTACAATATACAATGACTATAAAGCAGAAGTGATTGCACAACAGGAGAAAAGGGATAAACTAGATAATCTAACATCACGGAAACGATACCAGCTTGAAAAATTATTACAAGAAGAGGAATTAAGCATTGGAGCCAGAGATTTAGTATTAGTTGAACCGATAGTTTCTAAATACCGAGATGGTAAAATGGATCACAAACAATCAGAATTGCTCGCTACCGATTACAGTGTTGGTGCTAAAAAAGCTGCCGACAAGCTAGGAATGACTGTTTATCGGGTTGATAAATCAACATTGCATAAAACCTCAACTCCTGGGTATAATGAACGCTCTTGCCTCATGCAATTGATGAGTCAGCTATCAGGTGCTGAGAATCTTGACATCTTTCCAGTAGATTATGAATTCTTGGAAGAAGTAAAAGAAAATTATGGCACCTCAACTGTTGTTTTCTCGTTCGTACAAAGTAGCTACGAAATTGAACTAGACAATAACGCCTACTGGGCCACATTAATTTTACCTATTGGAATGATTTATTTCCCTTCAAAGTTAATGAACGGAACCACAACCAATCTTAATTTATTTGTGCTTGATTTGGATAAAGGGAAGGTAATTACTGGGCAATCATCTACATTCAACCAACCTTTGAGTAAAAACATGTTACAAGGCCGTATTTATGACCTTCTTTATCAAATGAAACAAAAACCAACCGTGCGATGAAACAATATTTGATACTCATCTTTATCTCGTCTACCATGGTCTCTTTTGCACAAGGTACTCCAGGGTATTTAGGTAAAAAAATAATAGTAGATGTCTCCATAAAAGTGGCCACACCAACTTTTAGGAAACAATATATAGCTGTAGTTGAAGACCAAAAATTGAATGTGAAGCAAGACGTGCTAGACGTCGGATTTAAAGGAAGCGCAATGTATGCCATCAATCGAAATATTTTGGTTGGGGGAACTATCGGTTTTGATCGTTTTCGAACGAATGCTAACCGAGCATATAGCACTAATTCTAATGACTTATTATTTACCGATGACGTGCTGCTTGATAATTCTAACATTCAAGCCTTACCATTTACAATAATCTCAATAGTTCCAAAAATTGAATTTGCACGAAAAGGCAGTTTATTGCCGATGGGGCTTTCTCATCAAGTGGGCATTGGCTATTTCAACGCAAAAGTAGATAACCGGTCTGTTTTCGGAACGGTTCAAAGCTACGATGCAAGTGGTTTACTATCCCCTTTAACATCAACAAATAATGTGGAAAACCTATTAGATCCATCAATAAAATCGTTTAGTGGAATCACCTTTTTGTACGCCATGAATATGCGTTTACCAATAAGTGATCGTTTAATGATTAATTTTGGTCTTCAGTATACCTACAATTATTTCCTAGACACAAAGTCGAATCTGACACAAAGCACAACGGTCTCAACTATTAGAGCATACCATATCGATCGTTCTGACTTTGACAATGCATTAATTGAAAAATATAGCAGTAATTTTATTTCTTTCTATACTGGGATTTCTATTGCATTATAAGATTATTATACAGATTCAATAATTTACGCCTCTGGTGCAAGCCTAAATACAATGCCATCAATTTCTTCTGTTAGTTGCACTTGGCACCCCAAACGACTATTTGCCTTAACGTGAAAAGCTTGATCTAACATATCTAATTCAGCATCACTTTGTTCATGAAGAATATGATCCGACTCCAAATAACATTGACAGGTTGCACACATTGCCATTCCTCCACATGTTCCCTCAACAGGCAATTCATATGAACGACAAAGTTCCATAATGTTCAAATTCATATCGGTTGGAGCAACTAGCTCATGTGAAACATTTTCACGATCAATAATTGTTACTGTAATATCTAAAGACATTTTGTTATTATTTTTAAAAGAAAAATTAATATTTCGCTCGAATTCTACTCAAGGTTTCTTGTGTAATGCCAAGGTATGAGGCAATCTGATTTAAAGGAAAACGTTGTAACATTTGGGCTGCTCGCCCTACAAAAAGATCATACCTTTCTTTTGCTGTATTGAATTGCAACTCCAAAATTCTATTTTCCCAATATAAATAATTACTCTCAATGATTCGATGATACAAGATAGCCAGTTCTAAATCTGATTCGATTAGCTCTTTCATTTGCGAGAATGATGCTTCATACAAAACACAGTCTTCTTGCAAAATCAATATTTCGACTCCAGGTCGACCAGTAATTAAACTTTTATAAGATGAAACACAATCCAATTCAACGCCAAACCAAAGTGTATGGAATAAATTCTTGTCTTTGTATTGACCGCTTATGCATCCTTTGGCAATGAAATATATTTTGTTACTCACCTCACCCGTGTTGCTGAGTTTAGTTTTTGCAGGATATACTTTTTTCTGAAAAATAGCTTCTAACGACGATAAAGCAGTAGCACTTATATTATGATAAGCCGCAATACAATCAGCAAAGGTTCTTTCCATTTGAATATATCAATTATAAACACCACAAATAAACAATTTTTCTTGACAAAAACATAATAAATAGTGTTGATTTTAATTAGAAACCTTTGAAAAAAATAGACGTGAATAGAAAAAGCAAAACCCATTATAACAAAAGCTATAATGGGTTTCTATATGTTGTCGATCACAATTACCCACATAAAGCGGAAAAAATAGATCGGAAAGCAAAATACGTTATAGTATTTTACTGTATTCTACAAATTAAGTCAATTTAATTGACATTTGTTTTACATTGTAATGTAACTTTCTAGCAGTCGCGCTAAGGTTGTTATGGAATAATTTTACATCATTCCGGGCATACCTCCTGGCATACCACCACCCATTGCAGAAGCCTCTTCTGGCTCATCAACGATAACGCATTCGGTCGTAAGGAGCATAGATGCAATTGACGCAGCATTTTCAATAGCAATACGTGTAACTTTAGTTGGATCTATCACGCCTGAAGCATAAAGATTTTCAAACTTCTCGTTGCGCGCATTGTACCCAAAATCATCTTTTCCTTCCTTCACACGCTGTACAATAATAGCACCTTCAATTCCTGCGTTAGCAACAATTTGACGCAAAGGTTCTTCCACAGCACGTTTCACTATTTCAATTCCCGTTGTTTCATCTTGATTGTCCCCTTTAAGATTTTCTAAAGCCGCAATAGCGCGAATAAATCCTACTCCACCTCCAGGAATGATACCTTCTTCAACAGCAGCGCGAGTTGCAGCTAATGCATCATCGACTCTATCTTTTTTCTCTTTCATTTCCATTTCAGTAGCCGCACCAACGTAAAGAACTGCAACACCACCAGCTAATTTAGCTAAACGTTCTTGTAACTTTTCTTTATCATAATCTGAAGTTGTTGCTTCAATCAATGATTTGATTTGTCCAACTCTTGACTTGATATCTTCTGATGTGCCAGCACCACTAATTAAAGTTGTATTGTCTTTGTCGATTTCAACTTTCTCTGCTGTCCCTAACATATCCATTGTGCAATTTTCAAGTGTAAACCCTCTTTCTTCCGAAATAACTTGTCCACCTGTAAGTATTGCAATATCTTCTAACATTGCTTTTCTGCGATCTCCAAATCCTGGAGCTTTCACAGCCGCCACTTTCAAAGAAGCACGGATGCGATTCACAACCAATGTTGTAAGCGCTTCTCCGTCAATATCTTCAGCAATTATTAATAAACTTCTTCCTGATTGAACAACCGGTTCTAAAATTGGCATTAATTCTTTCATGTTAGAGATTTTTTTCTCACAAATCAGAATCAATGGCTTCTCCATTTCAGTGATCATTTTATCCGCATTAGTAACAAAATAAGGCGAAATATATCCACGATCAAATTGCATTCCTTCAACTGTTTTCACTTCTGTCTCAGTGCCTTTAGCTTCTTCAACTGTAATGACTCCATCGTTACCTACAACTTTCATTGCTTCGGCAATAAGTCCACCGATAGATTCATCATTATTTGCTGAAATTGAAGCAATTTGACGAATTTTATCATTATCCGAGCCAACCTCTTTCGACATTGCCTTTAATTCCGCAACAACCACGGCTACCGCTTTGTCAATTCCTCGTTTTAAATCCATTGGATTCGCTCCAGCCGCAACATTTTTCATTCCCCCAGCTATGATCGCTTGCGCTAACACTGTTGCTGTAGTCGTTCCATCTCCTGCGATATCAGCGGTTTTTGAGGCAACTTCTTTAACCATTTGAGCTCCCATATTTTCGATAGGATCTTTTAAGTCGATTTCTTTAGCTACAGATACACCATCCTTGGTAATATGAGGAGCCCCGAATTTTTTACCGATTACAACGTTTCTACCTTTTGGTCCAAGTGTCACTTTAACAGCATCTGCCAAAGTATCCACCCCTTTCTTAAGCTTTTCACGCGCTTCAACGTTAAATAATATTTGCTTTGCCATTATAATTATTTTGAATTATTGCTTATTTTTAAAAATATCCTACTGTTTATCCTTCGATTATTCCGTAAATATCAGCCTCTTTCATAATCAAATAAGTTGTGCCATCTAACTTCAACTCTGTACCAGAATATTGACCGTAAAGCACGGTGTCACCAACTTTTACAGTCATAGGTTCATCTACTTTTCCATTACCCGCAGCAATTACTTTACCTTTTAATGATTTTTCTTTTGCCGTATCAGGAATAATAATACCGCTTGCAGTTCTTTCTTCTTGCGGAGCTGGTTCGATTAAAACTCGGTCACCTAGTGGTTTTAGCATTGTAGCCATTTGTATATGATTTTGGGTTTATTTTTATAATTTCTGTTTGGTCTAATTCTGTGCCAACACACGATAAGAGACATGTTGTCAGTTTTAGTGAAATTTAACTGAAAAAAGCATGAAATAGAATTAATTAACAAAAAAAAACCTGCTAGTAAACTAACAGATTCTAATTATTTTCTAGCACTAATTATTTTGCTGGAGTCTCAGTTTGATTTTGATTTCTCAATTTTCTCATTTCAGAATTCTGCATAGAAGTTAATACAATTGCACATACTGCAATTACTGTAGCAAAACCCCAAGTAGCTTTCTCAACAAAATTTGTTGTACGTTGTACACCACCTAATTGTGAAGCTCCTCCAAATTCTGAAGAAATACCTCCACCTTTTGAATTTTGAATAAATACTACTGCAACCAAAAGGATTGCGGCTAAAAGCATGATGCCTGCGATAAGTGTTGACATGTTATAAACTTATTTTTGTTGTTAATTCTTTAATTTGGATTGCAAAGAAACTCTTTTTTTCTGGAATAAGCAACTGTAATTGTGTATACGCTTTAATTGCCATCGGAAAATTTCCTTGAAGTACGTAAATTTTGGCCAAAGTTTCAGTCATTATTAGGTTTTCTTCATTGACACTTTCTTTCGCCGCATGTTGTGGTGTATAAAACGATTTCTTAATCTTTTCAGGCGTTTCCTTGTCAAAAGAGCGTGTAATTTTGGGTTCGGTTTCAATAAAATTGTCAATTATAGCCCTTGACCTATCCTCTTTCTCAACCTTAGCAATTTCTTGTTTATTTTCTACAGGGATGGTTGAAGCGTGCAGCCATGCCGTGAAAGATTGTTTATTTGGCAATACTTGAATCACTTCCTGCTTAGTTTCCTTTTGAAGCAAAACAATTTCTTCTTTTTCTTCTAGAATGATTTCCGCTGCATTGTTGATTGCGTGTGCCAATATATCTAAATCTAGACCATCTTTTAGTGCAACATCAATTTCAATTTTTTCAATTTCACTACCCTCACTTGCCGAATCTTCTGTTTCACGTATTTCTTCAACGAAGACGATCGCATTATGAATTGGCTCAATAGGTTCTAACTTTTCTTCAGCTATGCTTGTTTCCATTATTATTGGTTCAATAACTTCATCGATAGCCGGGATTAAGTTCGGCGATTGAACAAGTTCAACTTCTTGATTCACCAAACTCATCTCTTGTGGATTCTTTATTTCAAGAACACTTACATCACTCTTTGAATGAATCAATTCATATAAATGTTCACGAGAGGTAATCCTAAATGCATGTGCACCAAGCTCTGAATCAAAATGAATGTCATTTTCAATAGCGATAGATTTTAAATACAATAAAGCTAATGTTTGAGAAAAAGGATAACGCGCTACTAACTCTTTCAAATCGAATTTATGACCCGACATTATAGTAGTTGGATTTGCAATTAATTGAGCAATTTCATTTGTTTGCATAATTCTACCAGTTAGAAAGTAATTTATTTACCACGTCTTGCACTATTTGTTTATTGATCACTTCAATGAGTTGCGCTTCTACAGTTGGTAAATCTTGACTCGAACTATAATCCGCAAAACGCGCCACATTTAAGAAGTATTTTTCTTCCTTTGGTTCTGAAACAAAAATTTCAAAACTTGCACTAATGGTTAATCTATTTTGAGCGGCATTATCCCCCACCTGCAAAGCCACTGGAGAAATAGTATACGAAACAACTTTTCCTTCAATGTTGATCTGAGGCTTGTTTAGCCCACTTGCTAATTGAAGTTTCGTGTTATTTTGAATACCTGTTTTCAAATCATCCGTTAATAATAGTGGATAACTTAGGGGCGAATTACTGGCACTATTTTCAATGTTTTTTACCACAAAAAACTTCCATTCTATCGGCATCGACCCTCCATCGTTAAATGAAACACTGCTTGGCCAACATGAACTTAAGCAGCAGACTATTGTTGAACATAGCACAATCATGTAAGTTAACTTTATCATGCTTTCAATTCGTATTCGTTTATTTTGCGGTATAGGGTTCGCTCAGAAATACCCAATTCCAATGCTGCATTTTTTCGGCGGCCTTTATGTTTTTCCAATGCCTTTAAGATCAACTCTTTCTCCCTATCTTCTAAGGAAAGTGATTCTTCTATTTCTTCATGAACTTCATACTCATTATCGACTTCCTGATTTCTTGCATCTATAGAAATAGATTCTTGATGGCTAGGTGGCGTTGAATTGCTCACTTGTGGTAATGCATGATTTATCTCTCCATCAATACGCAATTCCATTTCGTTATACATTCTATTAACATAATTATTTTGATCAGAAGTGAGTTTAATACCTCCCTCACCTTGCTTAAGTAATTCGACCACTAATTTTTTCAAATCGGATAAATCACTTTTCATATCAAACAAGAACTTGTACATTAAATCCCGTTCATTTATGCTGTCTTCATTTGCACGACCAAATATTGGTAGAGTTTCCTCCACAATTGGTAAATAACTACGTAACATTTCACCGTCAATATCACGCTCCTTTTCAATTACCGAAATTTGTTCGACCAAATTTTTAAGTTGTCGAATATTTCCAGGCCAATTAAAGTTTTGAAGCAAAATTTGGGCATCATCATCCAATTTAATAGTTGGTATTCTGTATTTTTCCGCAAAGTCATTTGCGAATTTTCTAAACAAAAGATTAATATCTTCTTTCCGCTGACGAAGTGCTGGCAATTGAATTGGGACGGTACTTAAACGATATAATAAATCTTCTCTAAATTTTCCATTGGCGATCGCTTTACTCATGTTTTCATTCGTTGCAGCAACCACCCTAACATTACATTTCATTGCTTTACTGGACCCGACACGGATAAATTCACCTGTTTCAAGCACCCGCAACAATCGAACTTGTGTTTGCATAGGTAATTCAGCAATCTCATCTAAAAAAATCGTTCCACCGTCGGCGACTTCAAAGTAACCCTGACGACTACCCGCAGCCCCGGTAAAAGAACCTTTTTCGTGACCAAAAAGCTCAGAATCTATTGTGCCTTCAGGGATGGCTCCGCAATTCACAGCTATATATTCTTTGTGTTTTCTAGCACTCAATTGATGAATAACCTGTGGGATAAATTCTTTTCCAGTACCACTTTCTCCGGTCACAAGTACAGAAATATCCGTTTCAGCAACCTGCGCCGCAACTTCTAATGCACGGTTCAGCCCCGGTGCATTTCCGATAATGCCAAAACGCTGTTTAATTTGTTGTAAGTTCATTCTGTTCGAATTAATTTTAATAGTATATTATTGATCAACTGAATTCAATTCATGACCTAACAAAGTATTAGACGTGCATGACGTTATTAATACTTTAGCGTATTCTCCTATTTTTGTTTTCCCAATGGGAAATACCACAACATTGTTCCCCTCATTCCTTCCTTGGTAATCATTTTTTGATTTTTTAGAAAAATTTTCTATCAATACAGTACAAATTTTTCCCACATCTTGTTGATGCGATAAAGTGGAATGTACCCGTTGTAATTTCATAATTTCATCTAATCTTCGACTTTTATCCGTTTCCGTTACATCGTCTTCAAACTTACGTTCTGCCAATGTTTTTGGGCGTTCTGAATATTTATACATGTATCCAAAATCAAAACGAACTGCCTCCATGAGAGATAATGTTTCTTTATGTTGTTCTTCAGTTTCTCCACAAAACCCAGTTATAATGTCCGTAGTGATCGCACAATGCGGAATAATTCTTCGAATAGCTAAAATTCTATCCAAATACCATTCTCTTGAATATCCTCTGTTCATGCGTTGCAATACTTCAGAAGATCCTGATTGAACTGGCAAATGAATGGATGGACAAATATTGGTTTGTTTCGACATTGTTTCGATTACCTCATCGGTTAAATCCTTTGGATGCGATGTTGAAAAACGCACTCGTAATTCTGGTGATATTGACGCAACACGGTGTAACAAATTTGCAAAATTACATGTCTCGATGGCTGCGTTGACTATTTCACCTTTACTTGTAATGTTCCAGCGATACGAATCTACGTTTTGCCCTAAGAGTACAACTTCTCTGTAACCATCTGCAAATAAGTCGGTACATTCTTTTACAATCGTTTCAGGATCACGGCTACGTTCTCTACCACGCGTAAAGGGAACCACACAAAATGAACACATGTTGTCACATCCTCTTGTGATACTCACATACGCACTAACTCCGTTACTTTGGAGTCTAACTGGACTAATATCGGCATACGTTTCATCGCGAGAAAGTAAGACATTCACTGCGCGTTGTCCACCATGTACTTCTTCAATCAACAACGGTAAAGCTCTGTATGAATCAGGTCCAGCAACAATATCTACCAATTTTTCTTCCTCAAGTAAGTCATGCTTCAATCGCTCTGCCATACAACCAAGCATACCAACAACAAGGTTTTGATTTACTTGTTTTAACTTTTTAAATTCTGTTAATCTCTTACGTACTCTCAACTCTGCATTATCTCGAATAGAGCACGTATTCAATAAAATTAAATCGGCTTCTTCTTCATTTTTCGTGGTTGAATATCCCGCTTTATGCAATATTGAGGCAACAACTTCAGAATCTGCGAAATTCATTGCACAACCATAACTTTCTAAAAATAACTTTTTACTCCCATTTTGGGATTGCTCTTCAAGCAATGTGGCGGTACCCTGCTTCGATTCGTCGTGCTGCATTGGATTATTGTTTTTGGCGCTACTGATTTAATTCAGGCAAACAAAGATAATTAGCAAGAATGACAAATTGACATGTTTTTAGATTTTTTAAGATATTTGTTATTACATGGAATATTAGCAGAGCATTGAATGACCCCATAAAAATTAAACACGCAACTATTTACATTTTTTAACACCAAAGTTTAGAATGTACATAAGTAAGTTGAGAAAAAAACTAACTTAGCACGTGATTAAATGATCACACTTATAATTATGATTCATAACTTATCAGATAATCCAAGCGTTTTTAATCATTTCTTAGCAGAATTACGAGATGTTGAAATCCAACGAGATGCCATGCGCTTTAGAAGAAATTTGGAACGTATTGGAGAATGTATGGCCCTAGAAATATCGAAACACTTGACATTCGTTGAAACAGATATTGAGACGCCACTGGGTTTTGATCACACAAAGCTTTTGAAACATCAACCTGTATTGGCAACTATACTGAGAGCTGGCTTACCATTACATCGAGGATTGTTGAATTATTTCGATCGTGCAGAATCAGCTTTTGTTTCTGCCTACAGAAAACACCATACAGCAGAAGACTTTGATATTAGGGTTGAATATATGGCTATTCCAGATTTAACGGATAAAGTGTTAATAATCTCTGACCCCATGTTAGCTTCAGGTAGTTCAATGCTCAAAGTTTACAAAGAACTGATGCGAATCGGCAATCCAAGTCAAGTTCACATCGTTGCTGCTATAGCGGCCCCTGAGGCAATTTCTCACCTTCGAGGACATTTAAAAGAAAATACGCACATTTGGATCGGTGCATTAGACCAAGAATTAACCGCACAATCTTACATTGTACCTGGATTAGGTGATGCAGGGGATTTGGCATTTGGCGTAAAATTATAATTTATGTGGGCAAAACTATTAGGTGTTTTCGGTCTTTCCATGATAAAATTCATGTTTGCTCCTTTTGGTGGACCTGCATTAGGGTTAAATTTTATTGAAACCTATTTAGCAAGTATATCTGGTGCTATTTTGAGTTCGACTATTTTTTATTTTGCAAGTGAATTTTTCTTCAAACGTGCAGCGGAAAAAAAGCAGAAATCGTTAGTCGATGGAACAAATGTGAAGAAAAAGGTATTTACAAAAACGAACAAATTGGTGGTGAAGATGAAACGAAATGTTGGTATTGTTGGCGTGACCTTTCTCGCCCCATTTTTCTTATCTATACCCATTGGAACTATCATTACTGCAAAGTTTTATGGCAAACGCCAGGTTACCTACCCTCTTATTCTTTTAGGAATTGGTGTCATGGGTTTTATCACCACTGGCTTAGCATATTTCGTTTTCAGTTGAAATATAAACACCTTTTTTACGACCTTGACCGAACATTGTGGGATTTTGAAACAAATTCTCGTGTGGCATTAAAACATATGTACGACGCATTCAACCTCAAGACATATTTTTCGGAAATTTCAGATTTCATTACCGCTTACGAAAAACATAATCACGAATTATGGGTTGAATTGGGGCGAGGGAAAATGGATAAGGTGACGCTAAGAACCGAACGATTCAAGCGTGCGTTGACCAACCTAGGTGACGTTGACCAAGCATTTATTTGCTCACTTTCAAAATTCTATTTAAGTGAGTCCCCAAGGCAAACCGTATTGTTTCCAAACGTCATTGAAACACTGACTCACTTTCAACGTGAGGGTTATGCTCAACACATTATCACCAATGGATTTCGAGAAGTTCAAGAAATAAAAATTCAAGAGAGTGGTTTATCCTCATTTTTTGACGTGGTTGTTTGTAGTGAAGACACTGAATTTCATAAACCCAAAAAAGGTATTTTTAGTCATGCACTTAACTTAGCCAAGGCAAAAGCGCCTGAATCTATTATGATTGGTGACGACCAGCAAAACGACATTTCTGGTGCATTAAATGCACAAATGGAGGCTTTACATTTCACTCCGCATTTGACCATGCAATTTCAACTAAAAGGACGAGGATTTTCTGATTTTGATCAATTGCCCCTATTAGTTGGCAAGATGCAACTTCTTTAAACTCGTTCGGTAGTTCTAAATCGCTTTGAATACTTAAAACGGTTGTAAAACAAGAATAGGAACTACATATTGTGCAATTCCTATTCTTTTATCAACCTAACCTAACCACCTAAGTGTGTAAAATTAAGGCCCAAATCACGTATTTACAACTAATTGAAAGTTTATTTTCAATTTATTCGGCAAACAATCCTATATATTCGTTTGAACTTACTGAAACTTTCGACGAACGATAAAAAAGGCATGAATCACGCAAACAATTATAATAAAAACTTGATTTACAAAGGCTTAGCTTGTATTGTATTCAGTAACAATAGTATTAAGTAAGAATAAAAACAACTTTCAGTAATGGTAAAATTTACCTAAACTCAGTAAAAGCTTACCTCGGTAAACATATTTCCGTTAATTTCATTACCTTTCGTGACTTAATTCACTACTATCCCCGCAGATGAACGATTTAATTATTCCACAACACGAAATCAAAAATGAGTTTAACAAAACAACCGAAAATTTTCATGTCATCACATGTCTCGTTGGAGTCGGGTTAAATCTTGTTTGGTTCATTAGTGATTTGTTTGTATTGCCGGCATACGCCTATACTTTTTTAGGTGTTCGTTTTGCGGTAAGTGCGATTGCCCTTGTGGCGGTTACTACTAGACGCTACTCAAAAATTGATATTTACGCTTGTATGTTTATTCTAGTACTGGGAATTTCAATCCAAAATGCATTTATGTGGAGCGTTATGGATTTAGCCCATTTACAGCAACACGCAATCGCCTATTTAGTTTTATTCATTGGTGCTGGCATGTTAGTTTTATGGGAATTAAAATTTTCAATAATCTTAGTGATAGCGACCGTAATCAGTAACATAATTTTCTACACAGCAAACAGCAATCTAACAATTTCTGAATTCGTTATCAATGGTGGATTACTAGTGTTAACGGTCGCTCTGTTTAGTTTATTCCTTATCAGGACGCGATACAAACTTACCTTTAATGAAATTCGTAGCAGATTGCAGCTTGCCAAATCTAAGGAAATCATTGAACGAGAAAATGTGACCATAACCGTTCAGTCGAAAGAAATATTGCATCAAAAAGATGTATTATCAATAAAAAATAAAGAAATTACAGATAGCATTACTTACGCAAAACGAATTCAGTCGGCTATAATCCCATCAGAACAAGAGTTTTTAAGCTCATTTTCTGATGGCTTTGTTTTTTTTAACCCAAAAGACATTGTAAGTGGCGATTTCTACTGGAGGTTTGAGCTTAATGGTAAGACGCACTTTGCTGTAGCAGATTGCACTGGTCACGGCGTGCCCGGAGGATTTATGAGCATGTTAGCTTCCACTTTTTTAGAAGATGCAATACGGTCCAATGAAAATGCTAATCCGGCTGAACTGTTAGAAATAGTAAGAAGTAAAATTACAAAAGCATTACGTCAAGGGCAAGACGAAGATCAAAGTAAAGATGGAATGGATTTAATACTTTGTTGCTTTGACAAAGCCACTTCTATTTTGGAATATGCTTCCGCAAATAACACTTCGATTTTACTTCGTGCAGGCGCAAATGAAATTGAAAAATTAGC
This sequence comes from Crocinitomicaceae bacterium, assembly GCA_043720875.1. GTDB lineage: Bacteria > Bacteroidota > Bacteroidia > Flavobacteriales_D > Crocinitomicaceae > JAYSRU01. The sequence continues at coordinate 33,281 of JAYSRU010000196.1, read as the reverse complement.
TTGTGATAAACAACCGTGTGGTTTTTACCCACACCCTATAGCATTTACTAATCATCAAGTAAAAATTATTGCTGGCGATATACTTTATTTATTTTCTGATGGATATCCTGATCAATTTGGCGGTGAACTTGGTAAAAAATTCAGGTATAAGCCCTTACAAGAAATGTTGACCAATCATAGAGGCCTCCCATTTGTTGAGCAAAGAGAAAAGGTTGCGCATACATTTAATGAGTGGAAAAAAAATGAAGAACAAACAGATGATGTTTTAGTAGTGGGTATCCAACTAATTTAAGGGCTATGAATATCTGGAAAACCATTACTCGTATTGGAGTCCATCCTTCCAATGATGAAGGACTGAAAGATCGTATAATTTTAACGAATCAATATAATGTACTTTCCATTCTTATTTATGGGTTCAGCGGCTTGAACAACTATAGTTTAGGAGACACTTTTTCCGCTATTCTTTTAGAAGGAATGATTCTAGTAGGATTGTTCTGCTTCTTTTTACAAAAAGTAGGTGTCCATCGCTTGAGTACGTTTTTCTTATTTACGTCAATAAATTGCAGCATTTTTTACTTCGATTCATATTCTGGCTTCAATTCAGGAACCTATTTATATCATTTCCCGCTTGTATTCGCTGTAGCTTTTTTATACGACTGGAAATCTGAAAAACGGTATGTTGCATTTCATTTTTTATTAATTCTCACCTTCATTATAACCAATGCTATAACCGATTACAAACTATTCAGTAGTCAGTTTTTAACAAATGAAATGCGTCAAGTAATGTTTGTTTTCAATATCACGTTTAGTTTTTCAAGCCTTGGTTTTTTTGTTTACTTAATGGTTCGGAATCGAGAAAAGGAAAAAGAAATGTTTCAATTATTATTATCGGAGAGTATTAAGACAGAACAAATTACAGCAAATGCATTAAATGAAAAAAACACGTTGATTGCAGAATTGCATCATCGCGTTAAAAATAATTTAGCCATAATTTCTAGTTTATTTAATTTGAAAATAAATGACGATTTACATGAAGACGCAAAGAATGTCTTAGTAGAGAGTAGAAACAGAGTGCGGTCTATGGCTTTAATTCACAATCAATTGTATAAAGATGATAGTCTCACATCATTAAACTTCCCCAATTTCGCGACGCTGCTCATTGAAGAAATTAATTCATCGTATCCGGAGGTTTCCGGTTCAATAACTGTAACCACTAATTTTCAAGACTCGACAGTCGCCATTGATGATGCCATTCCTTGTGGGTTAATTTTGAATGAGCTTTTAACAAATTGTTATAAGCATGCATTTAAAGATCGAAATAAAGGAATGATACACGTGAGTTTTGAAAAGAAGCAAGGTGATTTACATTTAATGGTGTGTGACAACGGAGTAGGATTACCCGACAACTATAACGAAAAAAGTTCATTAGGTATGACCGTTATCGAAGGCTTAGCAGAACAACTTGAAGCAAAATTCGAATTCACTCAGCACACTGGGACATGTTTTAAGATGAGTTTTAAGTCATAAAAAAAACCTTATCCAATATTCTTGAATAAGGTTCTATGTATTTTTTGCTCTAGCAGATGAAGAGCCTAGGAGCTATTCGCTCACTTTCGTAACTCCCAAACAAATGTATGGGATGTATTTCAATTATTTATCCGACTAATTGCTGTCAATATTGAGTTAAGCGTCAATTTCTACTATTCTGGAAATCGGAATCCATAATCCTCCTTTCAACGAAATATACTTGGATCCAGTTGCCCAAATTGTTGTATTCACGCGTTTAATACCATTATCGTCTTGAAATACGATTCCTACTTTTACATGATATAGATTCCCTAAAGATGTAGCGCGTTCTAAATCAAACCTCAATGTCTTACTTTGGTTCACTTCTATACTTGCATCACGAAAATTCAAACTTGGAATAGTTTCTTTTTCAATTAAAGTCGGTACGTCGAGTTGTGTTGCTGTCATAATTTAGCATTATTTGAGATGAATATATTTGAAATGTGATTGTTCTAGCTAGCACAGAAAGAAAGCTTTGCAATACTCTAATGTACAAAACATATTCAATAAACAAACAAAATACATTAAAAATATTCAATAAGATCCAGCCATGAACAAGTCAAGCCAAGCTAACCTTTTGAATATCAATAGTTTCATTTGTAATTTTTGAACAATCAGAAACCCTAATTCCTACTAACCAATGAATAATTTTATCATCTTCCAGCACTAAAAAATTCTTTTTTTGGCTACTTAACACCTTGTCATTTGCCAAAATTGTACTAATAAGTTTAGAACCTTTCATACCTAGTGGTATCATTCTATCTCCTGTTTTCCATTTACGCAAGCGCAGTTCACCAGAAATCTTTGATCCATCTAAGAATGCAACATTGCCAAGATTTTTTTGAAATGAATTTACTTTTTCGATACAAATTAAAGGAATAGCAGCCTCCACCTGATCAGTTAAAACCAAAAAATCTCGTTCTCTAAAAATCGTTAATCCATTACCCGCAACATATTTTCCAACCTGGCAATTTAATAAATCAGTAACTTCATTCACCATTTGTGTTGGAAAATTCCATTGGCGCAATACCTCAGCCTTTTCAATACTCAAGAGTTTAACCCAAGTTTCGATTGAAACGGTTTTTCCTTGTGCTAAAATTAATGCAATACGCACTTCCAATTCTTTTTGAAGTACTTGAAAAAAGATTGCATTTTCTGCCAAATGATCTATGAGATTATGAGATTTTTCTTCCCAAACTGGAATAATATTTTGCCTTATAAAATTTCGGTAGTAATTCGTTCTACTATTACTTCCATCTTCTCTCCATTTCACTTGAAGACTGTTAGCTTCAGCATACAATTCCTGTTTGGAATAATTGAGTAACGGACGTAGAATATTTGCATGACTCGGAGCCATACAAGCTAATCCCATAATCCCTGCCTTACGATCTAAGTGCATTAAAAACGTTTCCGCTTGATCGTTTTTATGATGTCCTAATACCAGTTTTGCGTTGCTTGTATTGGCCATTTCACGTGCAAAAAAATCATACCGCAACCGCCGTGCGATCTCTTGTAAATTTCCTTTTTCTCTATTTTTTAGTTGCAATTTATCTACAACCAGTGTTTTACAAGGAATATTCATTGCATTACAGGTGGATTCAACCAGTTTTTGATCCAAGTCGGAATCTTCCTCACGCAATTGATAATTGACATGTAAAACAACGCATTTTAAGTGTAATGCATGAAATTTATGCAACAAAATCATGGAGTCAACACCGCCACTTACCGCAAGGAAAAATGTAGTAGTATCAGCAGCATCGACATGTTGCTTAAGAAATGAGTTCAGGTCAATTGCCATTGAACAATGCTAAAATTTTACCCACTTTAACCAAGCACTCGTCGTATTCTGCTTCAGGATCACTTAAAATTGTAATCGCTCCGCCAACAGCACAAGAAATATTTCGTTTCTTGGTATCGTGTAACAATGAGCGAATGACAACATTTAAATCAAAATCACCGTTTGGGGCAATGTATCCAATTGCTCCAGAATAAATACCACGTTTAAACGACTCTTTTTGCTCTGCTAATTTCATAGCACTAATTTTAGGCGCTCCTGTCATGCTTCCCATAGGGAAAGTTGCTTTTAAAATGTCTACAAACGAAATGCTTTCTGCAACTTCACACTCAATGGTAGAAATCATTTGATGCACAGTTTCAAACGTATACAAACCAAACAACTCAGTAACTTTAACAGAATTCTTTACGGCAATTTTTGAGAAATCATTGCGCACCAAATCAACGATCATTACGTTTTCTGCTGTTTCTTTCTTACTCGCTAAAAGCGCTTGTTTCAAGTTTTCATCCGCAACAGGATCTTTACTCCTTTTTGCGGTTCCTTTGATGGGTTGTGACCTTAAAGTAGTTCCTTTTTTCTCTAAAAAACGTTCAGGACTTGCACAAAATACTTCTAATTCATCAAAGGCAAAATAGGCAGAAAAAGGTGCTTTTGTTTGTGCCATTAACTGTTGATGCACAGCAATTGGATTCCAATTTTTTTTAGGCGTTTTTCCTAAATAGTGCTGGCAAAAATTAATCTCGTAAATATTTCCTTGTTGAATTTCTTCTTGTAGCTCTTTCACATCGGACAAATACCTCTCTTTCGAAATCTCTGGAACGAATTCAATTGAGGGAAGTTTTTCTTTGGTTGGTTGCAAAAAACTAGCTAATTGATTCTCAAATTCAGAATTAGTTTCGCCAAAAACAACTTTTGCCTTTTTATTTTGAACTTCCCACACACAGGATGGAACGAAAGCAACAATAGACGGGAAAGCAATTGGATTTGAATTATTTGATTCGAGCACTTCTATCGCATTTTTTAAATCGTAGGATAAGGAAAGAAAAATATACGAACCTTTGTGTTGGTCTGTAAAAACATCCAACATTTGAAGTGCGCCAAATGTATTTTCACACTCCAATGTGCGGTGCGATCCAATGGCAACCAATTGTTGTTGCTCACTGGTTTGTAAAATCACAAAAGGTGTTTCAATCATTGCAATTTAGAAATAAAGGTGGCACTTGAAACGAATTAAACAAATCTAGGATCCGTATCCATTATTGTCCCACAAGCATCACACGTGCGTAAGTCGATGGATGCGTAAAAATCTCTAAAACGAGAGATAAAATCTTTTTCGATATCTTGAAGTGGAAAACGGTAATGGTGTAGTTCATGATTGCAATTGTCACAAAACCAATACAAGCCATCTACCAAATTTGTTCCTTTACGTACACGTTCGATTACCAAACCAACCGTATTTTCGCCGCGAATCGGAGAATGCGGAATCATTGCCGGTAGAAGGAAAATATCACCTTCTTTGATAACTACGTCAACCGCTTTACCATCCTGTTGAACCTTTACGGTAACATCACCTTCCAACTGATAAAATAATTCTTCGCTTTCGTTGTAATGGTAATCTTTTCTAGCGTTCGGGCCACCAACCACCATTACAATAAAATCTCCTGCTTGCACATATAAGTTTTTATTTCCGATAGGTGGTTTTAAAAATTCGCGGTGCTCGTTGATCCAAGCATTAAGATTGAAAGGCATTAACATAATGATATATTTTTTGCTAAGTTACTTGTTTTTGAAAAGATGAACTAAAATGAAATAGAATATTTTTTATTCCTAATTATTGAGTAATGAAATTTCTAGTCTAAATAATTGTTGAATTAGTTATTTTTCTTTTTTCTAGAAAGAAACGTATAGCCTGCTGTAAATAGAATCACAAAAAACAAAGACATAATTGTTCTTAACAATGAATCTTTGGCTTCATGCTTATAAACAAAAAAATAAATCAAAAAAAACACTACTGCCCCAGCTACGTATGGAATTATTTTTTTCATGATGGAATTGATTTCTACAATTACTTGATAAAGCTACTCAATAATTACCTCTAAATAACAAATTTGATTTTGAATTGAATTCTTGTCTTTAAGAAAGTTATCTTTGTACTCAAACAAAAAACATCAAACCGAGTGAAAGCAATAAATTTTATAGAGGAACTGAAATGGAGAGGGATGATTCACGATGTGATGCCTGGAACCGAAGCGCAATTGTTGAAAGAAATGACGGCAGGTTACGTCGGCTTTGATCCAACTTCAGATTCTTTGCATGTAGGCAACTTATTGCCGATCATGTTATTGGTTCACTTACAGCGCTCAGGTAATCAGCCCATTGCATTGGTTGGAGGGGCGACTGGAATGGTTGGAGATCCATCAGGAAAATCTGCCGAACGAAATCTACAAACGCCAGAACAATTAGCAAAAAATGTGGAAGGGGTAAGTCAACAATTGAAACGATTTTTAGACTTCAACGCACCAAATAATCCCGCGTTGATGCTAAATAACTATGATTGGATGAAAGATTTCAGTTTTTTAGACTTCATTCGTGACATTGGAAAACACATTACGGTCAATTATATGATGGCGAAAGATTCTGTGAAGAAAAGAATCGAAACAGGAATAAGCTTTACCGAATTCTCTTACCAGCTACTGCAAGGGTATGATTTTCTTCACCTTTACACGCACCATAATTGTAAACTTCAAATTGGTGGATCTGATCAGTGGGGAAATATTACCACAGGAACAGAATTGATTCGTAAAAAAGCAAATGGTGAAGCTTTTGCACTTACGTGTCCGCTATTAACAAAATCTGACGGCGGAAAATTCGGAAAAACGGAAAGTGGAACGGTTTGGCTAGATGCTGAAAAAACGTCGCCCTTCGCTTTTTACCAATTTTGGTTGAATGCAAGCGATGAAGATGCGAAAAAATTAATCCGTTTTTATACGTTAATGTCGCAAGAAACAATTGAAAAAATTGAAGTTGACCATTTAGAAGCTCCGCATTTACGTTCTTTGCAGAAAGCAATTGCAGAAGAAGTTACAGTGAGGGTTCATGGTCAAGAAGCCCTAGATTCGGCAATAAATGCGAGTAATATTTTGTTCGGAAAAGCAAGTGCAGAAGAACTCAAAAAGCTTAATGCACAACAATTTTCAGAAATTTTCGAAGGCGTTCCACAAGCAATAATTTCAAGAACAGAATTTGACAGTGGATTAAGTATTACAGATGCTTTGGTTGGAAAAGGAAATTTTCTTGCTTCCAATGGCGAAGCTAAAAGAGAATTGGCTGCCAATGCGATCACGGTGAATAAAGAAAAGGTTGATGGAGATAAAATGATAACACAGCATGATTTAATTTCAAATCGTTATGTGTTATTAGGCAAAGGAAAAAAGAATAACTTTATTCTTGTGGTTGAATAATTACCGCAGCTTCACTTCATGTTTTAATTGAAATGTAAGGGTAAACTTTAATCCGTTATCATTAGAAAAGGAACACATTCCATCAATTTGTTCCGTTAAAGATTTGATGAGTTCAATTCCTAATGTTGAATTTTCGGTTTCATTTAAATTCAAAATTCCTGGACCATTGTCACTCACCTGAAATACAATGGTATTATCATTTTTTTGAATGTCGATAGTAATGACTAAGATTTTACCATCTTCTTTTGCGTATTTAAAGGAATTGGTAATGAGTTCATTTAAGATTAATCCGCAGGGAATAGCGTTGACCAAATCTAAATCGGTGTTTTCCATCTTTAAGACAATTTCAACTTCATTGGCATGTCCGAGTGAAGTTGAAATTTCATGCACCAATTTTTGCACATAGGCCTTAAAATTTAATCCAATGAAATCTTTGCTTCTGTAAATAGTATTGTGCACTAACGCCATAGAATATATTCGATTTTGACAATCTTCCAACGCGGATTTTACTTCACACGAATCTGCCATGTTTTTCTTCAGATTCAATAAGCTTGTAACGATATTCATGTTATTCTTTACCCTGTGGAAAACCTCAGCCAATAAAAGATCTTTTTCTTTTACTAAGGTATTTAATTTTGTTTCTTGCGCAATCGATTCCTTGGTAATAATTAGTGTGAATATGATTGTTGTTACCAATGATAGTATTAAATTAAATATAGACACAAGAAAAACAATCTCGGTAGGGAAGTTAATATGAAGTAGGTCGTTAAAAATTCCATATCCTAAAAAAAACACAGTTACTATAATAATAATTCCAAAATACATAAGGTGTTTAACAAGTTCTTTTCTTCCGAGAATTTGTACTAAACTTATGACAACTGGGAAATAAAACAGATAAATATTAGAAGCGAGGCCCATTTTTAGTGTTAAAATAGGTAATGTGACACATATACTACAGAAAAAGAAAAAATATATTGACCATACGTAATTTTTGTAAAAATTAAACAATACAATTACTGGAGACAAGCAAATAACGAAAAGAAAGTCGTACAAAAAATCATTGATACCTAGCCAAGCACAAAAAGCAATGGCAACAATTCCATTGATAGAAGAAACTAATGCAATCGCATTCAATTTTCGAGTTAAGTGGATTTGCCAAGTCTGGTACTGGGTTTTTACACCACAATTTAAAATCAATTCAACTAATCTCAACATATAATTAATAAAATCATTTTAAAAGGTTGAAATTAAACATTTTTAGGTTCTAGTGCAACAATAATTCCATATGGTATAAATCGAATCCTTCAGCCCAATAATTCTTTTTAATGTCAACTAGATTAAATCCAGCCTTTTCATAAAATGCAAAGACGTGTTGGGATGTTCTGACTGTTATTTTATTGATACTGTCAAATGACTGCAACTTTTCTATTCTGAAATTCAACAGTGATTTCCCAACTCCCTTACCTTGAAATTCAGGATGAACGATATCCCATACGATAAATCCATTCGTGTCATCTTTCGCAAAATTAAATCCCCTGCAAGCTATTATTGCGTTGTCTAATTCAGCAACATAGTAATATTCTATTTCATTCTCCAAATAGGAAATAAAATCTTGTTTTTCTTCGGCTGCAAAATACTGTGGTGTATTTAAATCCAACAGCACTACTACATTTTCTTTATCTGTAACGTGATATGCTCTAATTCGAGGTGAGACCATTTAGGAAATGAAACTGTGGTTGTATGTTAGATAAAATCTCCATGCAAGTAAAGCTGAGCCGTAAATCCTGAATTAGGATCAGTCATCGATTCATACTCAACTCTCACTTTTCGGTTAATGTAAATGTCAGGATCCGACATTAAATCGTGAATTAATTGATCACGCATATCCACTTGTAAGGCCGAAGTAAAAGCATCCTTCCCTGGTTTTGGTTCTCCCACCAACATATACACTACCCCACCTTGGTCCAAAAATCCTTGAAAAGTTGTTGCGAATTCTCCCTTTTGATTTATCGCCCTAATCATTCTAGCAATGTCAATTGATTTCACTTCTGATTTTTGGAACGACTTGTTGATTAAGTCAGTCTCAAAATCCGCCACACGCTCTGTACATTCGGTTACTTTGTCATTCGCAACTAACGAATAACGCTCTACCATATATGCTTTTTCAGGATTGCTGTTTTCTTCATACAATTCATAGATTGCAAATATTTTAGCCTCTTTTAAATAATAAGCACGCATGCCTCCTTTGCCTTGTTCTGTAAAATTTTCAACGTATTTTTCTACATTTTTACCATCAAAATACATTTTGACACCAATACTTACTAAGCCATCTAGTTTGGAATAATTCAAACTGCTACCTTCGCTCCAAGTACTCATTTTAGCGCTATCAATTTGAGCCAATTGAGCCGGCAAATTGGCTAAATTTTGACCCAAAACACCCAAATTCTCTTTGTCTTCTGCTCCTTTGTCTTCACCGCACGCAAAAAATGTAAGTGTTAAAATTGCTATCCATACGTTTTTCATAAATCTATTTTTAAGTGTTCTATTACAATCCTCTTTTAACGAATCGTTACGTTATTAATACGCTAATAATTTTAACATTTCTGTTTTTACCTTCTCTGCATTCGGCAATAAAGTAGCTTCTAAAATACTGTTTAATGGAATTGCTGGCGTATCTATTGCCCCAACAATTGAAATTGGCGCATCCAAATTTTTAAAACAATCACGTTGTATTCTTCCTGCCAAACCTAAGGTAAAGCTAGCTTCAACCGACTCTTCCGTTACCAACATTACTTTTCCGTGCTTATTCACAGAGGCGTAGATCGCATCCATATCAAGTGGATGTAATGTTCTTAAATCAACTATTTCTACCTTGTCAGCAAAATCTTTGCACGCATTTGTTGCCCAATAAACACCCATACCATACGTGATTACCGTAAAACTTTCGCCAGATTTTATTCTTTCAGGTGCTGCTTCTTGAACAATTCTCGCCTTACCAATTGGGATAATATAATCTTCGTCTGGCTCAACAGACATGGCTCCTTCTGTTCCTGGAATTTTACTCCAATACAATCCTTTGTGTTCCAGCATTACAACTGGGTTTGGATCATAATAAGCTGCTTTCATTAACCCCTTGAGATCGGCACCAGTTGAAGGGTAAACAATTTTTACTCCTCTAATATTTGTGAGAACAGATTCTACACTTGAGGAATGATAAGGTCCGCCAGATCCGTATGCACCAATTGGAACACGAATAACTGCACTTACAGGCCATTTACCATTCGATAAATAATAGGATCTACTCACTTCTGTAAATAATTGGTTCAAACCGGGCCAAATGTAATCTGCAAATTGTACTTCTACGAAAGGCCGAAGTCCTGTAGCAGCCATTCCGACTGTGCTACCGATAATAAATGCTTCTTGTATGGGTGTATTGAAAACGCGATCGTCTCCAAAAGTTTGTGCTAACGTTGCAGCTTCACGAAAAACACCTCCTAATCTTCCACCAACATCTTGACCGTAAAGCAATGACTCCGGATGCTTTGCCATCAATTCGCGCACTGCAAATAAGGCAGAATCAACCATTACAGTTTTCTTTTTCCCAGCTGGTGTGCGTTCTCCTTTTTCTTCCGTAATCGGAGTAGGTGCGAAAATATGGTCAATCACCGAACTTGGTGAAGGATCTTCTGCATTCAAAGCTTTGTCGTAATCTGAATTTACAAGATCGTTTACTTCAGCTTCAATCGCTTCAATTTCTGAATTTGTTCCTCCATTTTCAAGAATCAAATTCAATAATTTTGGATAGGGATCTCTCAATCCTGCTTCTTCTAAATCATCCCGATACCATTCTTTACGTACACCAGAGGTATGATGTCCTAGCAAAGGAACTTTAGCATGAACAATAAATGGTCTGCGTTCGATTCTAACTGTATCAAATACTTCTTTTATCGTTGAATAAGACAGCTCAAAATCACTGCCGTCAATGGTTCGCACTTCAATTCCATTAAAGCCTTGGGCATATTTGGTAATATCTTGCGCACGTGTTTCAGCTGCATTTGCCGAAATATCCCATCCGTTATCTTGTACTAAAAATACGATCGGAAATTGTTTTAACGCCGCCATTTGCAAAGCTTCACTCACCTCACCTTCGGTGCAAGATGCATCGCCCAAACTACAAACAACAACCGGCGCATTACCTTTCTCCCATGTATCTAAACCTTGCTTTTCACGGTATTGAACACCCATTGCAATTCCAGTTGTTGGAATGGCTTGCATGCCCGTTGCGGAAGATTGATGAATAATTTTTGCCATGTCAGCTCTGTTTAAAGACGGGTGACAATAATACGTTCTACCTCCTGAAAAAATATCGTCTTTTTTAGCAAAAACTTGCAGCATTAATTCATAAGGTGAAATCCCCATGCCTAGAAGAATGCTATCGTCTCGGTAGTAGGGAGAAACCCAATCTTGTGCGCGTAATTGCAACCCAACAGCTAATTGAATTGCTTCGTGTCCACGCGATGTGGCATGCACGTATTTCGCTGTAATTTCCTTGGTGTCTTCGTATTTTTCTGCCAACGTTTTTGCTGTTGCCATTTTACGAAATGCAGTATACAATACATCCAGTTGAATGCTCGACTTTGTTAATTGCTTTGTTGTTGCCATTGTTGTGCTTATGTGTTTTGAAGAAACAATTATTTATTATTATCCAAAATGTAATTCAACACTTTTGTCATTAAATGAATGCGATCTTTTCCTCTTACGTTGTGTTCGTGCATTGGGTAAACAAAGAAATCCATCTGTTTATCCACCTCTACAAATCTTTTAATTAGCGCTTCTGAATGTTGCATTACCACAACATCGTCGATAGTTCCATGAATCAACAATAACTTTCCTTTTAATTTGTCTGCATGCGTCAAAGTGCTTGCTTGCTCATATCCTTTTTCATTTTCTTGCGGACGATCCATATATCTTTCACCGTACATGATTTCATAATATTTCCAATCTGTTACTGGTCCGCCTGCAACCCCTGCTCTAAAAACATCTGGTTGTCTTAACAATAATGAGGTCGTCATAAATCCACCAAAACTCCATCCATGCACCGCAATTCGATTACCATCCACAAAATTCAAACTTTTCAGGTAATTTACGCCTACCATTTGATCCGCTATTTCTGCAGTTCCAACTTGGCGGTGAATCACTTGTTCGAACGCTGTTCCGCGTTCACCTGATCCACGATTATCTAAGGTAAATACAACGTAACCTTGTTCTGCCATCCATAGCATCCAGTAATCTACATTTCCCATAAATTCATTGGTAACCATTTGGGCATGCGGACCACCATAAACATAAACTAGAACAGGATATTTTTTTGAAGCATCGAAGTTGCTTGGCTTTACAATACGTGCATGTAGTTCCTGCCCGTCTTCAGCTGAAAGTTTTAAAAACTCTACCGTACCTACCGTATAATCTTTTAACGGATTTTCTGCAGCAATTAATTCTTTCACTATTGTTCCAGAAATTGAACAAATTTGAGCAACGTTCGGAATCGCTAACGATGAATATTGATCAAAATACAAAGCACCTTTTGGGTGTACAACGTTGGCATGCACTCCTGGAGTTGTTGTAAGTTGCGTTTGTGAACCGTTAAAATCTACGCTAAAAAGCATTGTGTTTTTTGGGTCAATTCCGGTGGCTGTGAAAAATATCTTATCCCCTTCTAATCCTTCAACAATGGACTTCACCATAAATTTATTAGCGGTAAGTTGTTTTATCAAAGTCCCATTAATGTCATATAAATATAGGTTATTGTACCCATCACGCTCTGAAATCCAAATAAAGTCATTGGATCCTTTCGAATGGAAAAATGCAGGATGCTCAGGTTCTGCCCATTTATCATTTTTTTCTTCAAAAAGCGTTGCAAGAAATTTTCCTGTTACCGCATCATATTTATTTACCCAAAAATGATTTTGGTCTCTATTTACTTCCGCGAGTATGATAAACCTCTCATCACTTGACCAACTTACGTTAGTTAAATAGTTATCCTTTCCTTGTCTAGGATCGATATAGATTGGCTTTTTAGCTCCAATTTTCATAATTCCAACTCGAGGTGTTTCTGACGTTTGCCCAGCCATTGGGTAACGAATAGATTTCAACTTACCTGTTGGAGCATTTATATCTAACAAGGGATATTCTGCAACTGCACGCTCATTTTTTTGATAAAATGCAATTGATTTTCCTGTTGGTGCCCAAAAAATTCCACCTGAAATCCCAAATTCGCTACGGGCTATTGCCGCCCCGCTCACGATTCCAGTGGCTTCTTTTGTTACTTGAATTACTTTACCGGCTATTGTTTTCACGTATAAGTTATTTTTCAACGTGTACGCTATATTTCCAGAAGCATCATTCAAGTTTACATTTTCAGCTTCATCCGAAGCGCTTGCCCATTTTTCTCCTTTTTTGGTGGTAATGTTGTACTTGTAATAACTTGTGCCGTCGCTCAAATAAAATGTATGCTCATCTAACCAAGTCATGCCACTGAACCAACTCAACTCGGCAACACAAGCTGTATTTACTTCTTGTATTTTAATTTTTTGAGTCTTCGTTGCATTCTTGCTCACAATTACTAAGGTTTGGTAAGCTTCCAAATATGAATAATCTTCTGTTGAATTTGGAATCCACGCAAATCCAAAAATACTCTTGGCTGCCAAATTTCGATATTGTTGACCTACAGCATCGGCCAAGGTTAAGGTCTTTTTTTGTGCGAAAGAAATCTTAGAAACACTTGAAACAACAAGCAAGATAACGGTAAAGAGGAATTTTTTCATTGTATATTGTTTAAAGATGTATGATTATTCAAAAAGATCACCGCATAAAAAGGTGAACGAAAGTAAGTGATTTTAATGATTCAACAAAGCGTAAAAATAAGATTCAACAGGTTCTTGTGCTTCATAGGCAGTAAATAACAAATTATCAAGGTTATCAGCTAGCACTGTTTCTGCAGTCATTTCAGTGAAATAGTAAAATTGTTTATTGAACAGCAAGGGTTCTTTTTGTGCAGCAATTTGCAAGTTTTTAGCTAATATTTTATTCTTTTCGCCCTTAATTTCTCCATAAACATGCATGAACCTTGGGTCTGAATAAGCCGCCTTAAATTTATCAAGCGAATACGAAATGTCTTCTCTTAACACCATCAAATCTTCTCGTTCCATTTCGTAGATTCCGCCATATATACGCACATAATCTGGAGTTAGTTCGAAATAAAATCCACGCCCATTTTTTGATTTTTTACCGCCTTCTCCAATTACCGCTGACACCGAAGTTTTATATGGAATTTTATCTTTGGAAAAGCGGACATCACGGTTAATTCTAAAAATACAATCTTTGGCCTGTAAACCGATCATTTCTGGATATTTTTTACCCATTCGATCAATTAACAATTGTACAAATTTCTTAAAGGGTTCTTTGATTTCAAGTTCATAGCGTTTACGGTTTAAATCAAACCATTCTTTGTTATTGTTTGCGCTCAATTCCTTAAAAAATGCAACAAAATCTTTACTGAAAAATGCCATACTCGAAATTACTTATCGTAAAAGGTTAATTTATACCCACTAAATTTTAGTATAAGAAAGACAAATGTAGTACTTTTGCAAGCCAAAAACCAATCTCAAATTCTCCCTGAGGATTTACATTAAACTTAATTTATGACTCAAATTCAATTCTCCAACATCGAAAAAGCAATTGCTAAAATTGATAATTTAGATGACGACGCTTTAGAAAGAATCTCCGAAACGTTTGCCTTAGAGCAAGAAGTTCTTATTGGTTATGTAATGTCTGCTGCGATAGAATATGATAACGAAAAATTAGAAGGCCTACTTGTATATTATTTCTGTTTAATTATGGAAATTTTCAAACAAGAACAAGTCAATGTTAAAGCAGTGACAGAAGAGTTGATTGATGAATTTCAAGAACCATATTTCGAAGTTATTGATCAGTATTTCGAAAACGGCGAAGAAGAAATTTTATATGAATACACAAGACAAGAGCACTTGGTTAACTTTCTAGCCATGGAAATTAGCGAGCCCGATGTCGACGGAACACAATTAGATGATGAAACAGCAAGCCAATTGTATATCGTGCTTTTAGCCATGGTTACCTTGTTGGATAAAAGTATTGTTGAGTAAGGGGGGGGATTTAGTATGATCGCTAACTTCGCGCTGAAATTCAAGCTTTTATCACAACTATTTTTCACAATTAATTAGAAGCTTGTTCAAAATAGAAAAGCAATCTGCTCAGAGAAAAGCATAAACCATACTGAATTCGGTGATTTACTGTCAAAATTTTGTTCGATACAT
Source organism: Crocinitomicaceae bacterium (assembly GCA_043720875.1). Taxonomy (GTDB): domain Bacteria; phylum Bacteroidota; class Bacteroidia; order Flavobacteriales_D; family Crocinitomicaceae; genus JAYSRU01. The sequence goes on along the minus strand of JAYSRU010000196.1, from coordinate 18,108 downwards.
TTTTAGACTTAAAAATACTTTACTTAAGCCTTGTATTATTCAAGATTATTAGATTATTTAGCGGAGGAAAACAGAAGTATGCGGTTGACTTTACTGTATTAAGTCTACCTACAGAACAAATACAAATTAGAATGCACGATCTTTACAATAATCAGAACATAGATTTTAACATCCGCCAAATTTGGCTAAAACTTTCAAGACTCTACAACCAAAAGGCTATTGAAAATGATTTGACATTGTCGATTGGTTTTATTCTATTGATTATTGATAAAACAGGAACACCTAGCACGCAAATTGGACCCAATATGGGAATGGAGCCCACGAGCCTTTCACGCACACTAAAATTAATGGAAGAAACGGGCCTCATTTATAGAGTTGAAGATTTGATTGACAAAAGAAAAGTTTTGGTGTTTTTGACCGAAAAAGGAATTCTACAACGAAAAAATGCAAAGGCAATTGTAGTAGATTTTAACGTGAAAGTAAAATCAAAAATCGCTCAAGGTAAATTGAAAACATTTTTTGAGGTGCTAGAAAAATTGGATGGCATCGTGGAAGATGACCTTAAGAAACTAAATGCAAAACAAAAGTAACATAACACCCTTCTTATCCTCAAATAAATAAGCATATTCAACGTTAGTTTGTGGAACATTCAAAGGAAATAAATATTTTTTATATATTAGGCATGCATATTAATAAAAATTGCATATCTTTATTTTAAAATAACGATTCTAAAGCTGATTACAGCCCTCAGAAACAAAAAATAATTCATACAAATTCACATGACTCGTACAATAAAAAAAGTGGCAATAGTAGGCTCAGGAATTATGGGTTCTCGCATTGCGTGTCATTTTGCAAACATCGGTTGTGAAGTGCTTTTGTTGGATATCCCTGCTGCTGACAGCACAAAAGATTCACCGAAAGGAATGCGTAATAAAATTGTAAACGACGCATTCAATGCAACGCTAAAAGCAAAACCTTCATCGTTATATTCTGTCAAATTTGCTTCTCGAATTACAACGGGTAACATCGAGGATAATCTATCAGAAATTGCAGTTTGCGATTGGATCATGGAGGTAGTTATTGAACGTTTAGACATTAAACAACAGCTTTTTGAGAAAATTGAAGTCTACCGCAAACCTGGCGCGCTGATTACTTCTAATACATCTGGTATTCCAATTCATTTGATGTTGGAGAATCGTTCGGATGATTTTAAAACACATTTTTGCGGAACGCACTTTTTCAATCCACCAAGGTATTTACAATTGTTGGAGATAATTCCAACTCCGTTTACCGATCCTTCGGTTACTGAATTCCTGCTCAAATTTGGGAATGAATCGTTAGGCAAGAAAACTGTTTTGTGCAAGGATACACCAGCGTTTATAGCAAACAGAGTTGGTATATTTTCCATCATGCAATTATTTCATATGACTAAATCATCTGGATTTTCAATTAGTGAAATTGATTTGCTTACGGGTCCAATTTTAGGTCGTGCTAAATCTGCAACCTTTCGAACGTGTGATGTGGTAGGTTTAGACACCTTAGTACATGTTGCAAAAGGATTACAACTTGCTTGTCCGACAGATGAAGAAAAAGATGCATTTATATTGCCCGATTTCATCGATAAAATGATGAAAAATAAGCAATTAGGAGATAAAACAAAAGGTGGTTTCTTTAAAATGTTGAAAGGTGAAAACGGAGAACGCGAAATCTTAAGCTTAAACTTCGAAACTTCAGCATATGAAAAAGGAACGCGTAGAAAGTTTGCGATTCTGGATGCCGCTAAGCCAATTGAAGATACAAAAAAACGAATTCAGTTTTTGCTAGCCGATAAAGGAGAGGTTGGCCAATTTTACCGCAAATCATTTGCAGGTCTGTTTGCGTATGCATCCAACAGAATTCCAGAAATAGCAGATGCATTGTTTAGTATTGACGATGCAATTAAAGCTGGATTTGGATGGGAAGTTGGGATTTTCGAAACATGGGATCTAATCGGTTTTCAACAAGGTTTAGCCTTAATTGTTACTGAAAATAAAACCATCGCACCATGGATTCAGGCACTATCTGAGCTAGAAAATCCGTGTTTTTACAAAAACTCAAACGGTGAAAAACAATATTACAATCAAATTTCTAATGCCTATGAGGCAATCCCTGGTGCATTGTTGGATTTGGACGCCCTTCCAGCAACTGCGTTGGTTTGGAATAATGCAGATTGCCGACTAGAAGACTTAGGCGATAACGTATTAAATTTGTCGTTTTCAACCAAAATGAACACGATTGGTGGAGGTGTTTTGGCGGGTGTTAATAAAGCAATTTCATTGGCAGAAGAAACGGGCAAAGGACTTGTGATTTCACATAAAGGTCAACATTTTTCTGCAGGAGCTAATGTTGCCATGATCTTCATGATGGCAGCCGAACAAGAATTTGATGAATTAAATGCAGCCGTAAAATACTTTCAAGATACCAGTATGCGTATCCGTTACAGTTCAATCCCTGTAGTGATTGCACCGTTCAATTTGACATTGGGTGGAGCATGCGAATTTTGTTTGCACGCAGACAAAGTGATCGCACATTCTGAATTGTACATGGGACTCGTTGAATTTGGAGTTGGTCTTATTCCTGGAGGCGGCGGAACAAAAGAATTTGCGAAACGCTTATCAGATGAGATGAAAGAAGGCGATATTCGTATCAATCGATTTAGAGATAAGTTTTTGACTATCGGTCAAGCCAAAGTTGCAACTTCTGCACACGAGGCTTTTGAGTTTGGTTTTTTACGTCAAGGAGTTGATGAAATTGTGATGAACAAAGAAGCGTTGCTCTCTCGGGCTAAAGATGCCTGTAGTTCATTACTTAACAATGGATATACTGCTCCAATTCGTGAGAAAAACATCCAGGTCTTAGGACAAGAAGCATTAGGAATTGTCTACGTTGGTTCAAATTCTATGAAAAGTGGTAATTACATCTCCGAACACGATCAATTGATTTCAGAAAAGTTGGGATTTGTGCTTGCTGGTGGAGACCTCAGCGCGATTACAACTGTGTCAGAACAATATTTACTCGATTTAGAAAGAACCATATTTATGCAGTTGTGTAAAGAAAAGAAGACTTTAGAACGTCTTCAAAGTCTAGTAAAAACTGGTAAAATTTTAAGAAACTAATACTTCCCGACCATGAAACAAAAAGCATACATCGTAAAAGGTTATCGTTCTGCAGTTGGCAAAGCTGGGAAAGGAAGTTTTGCCAATACACGACCTGATGATTTAGCGGCTCAAGTGATCCAATACCTCATGAAGCAAGTGCCTCAATTAGATAAAAATAGAATTGACGATGTGATCGTTGGAAATGCAACGCCAGAAGCGGAGCAAGGCTTAAATGTTGGTAGAATGATTGCCATGATGGGCCTAGATACTGTAAAAGTTCCTGGAATGACGGTCAATCGTTACTGTTCATCAGGTTTAGAAACAATTGCCATCGCAAAAGCTAAAATCGAAGCCGGTATGGCAGATTGCATTCTTGCTGGCGGAGTTGAATCTATGTCAACCATGGCAATGGGAGGTTGGAGAATCGTCCCTAATTCGCGTGTTGCTAAAAACAATCCTGATTGGTATTGGGGTATGGGATTAACTGCCGAAGAAGTTGCTAAAACATGTGACGTTAGACGTTTGGATCAAGATGAATTTGCATTAAAATCTCATGAAAAAGCATTGGCTGCAATAAGTTCGGGAAGATTCAGTTCAGAAATTGCTCCGATAGCAATAGAAACCATCTTTTTGGATGAGAAAGAAAAACGACAAAGTAAAATTATTACTGTAACCACCGATGAAGGTCCACGCCAAAGTACACTAGAAGGATTAGGAATGCTTAAACCAGTATTTGCAAATAATGGAAGTGTTACCGCTGGTAATTCATCGCAAACATCCGATGGAGCAGCATTCGTTCTAGTAATGTCAGAAAAAATGATGAAAGAACTCGGTTTGGAACCAATTGCCGATCTGCTCTCCTATGCTGTTGCAGGAGTTGAACCTTCTGTAATGGGATTAGGACCAATTGAAGCAATTCCAAAAGCGCTGAAGCAAGCTGGGTTAACGTTAAAAGATGTTCAGTTGATCGAGCTTAACGAAGCTTTCGCATCTCAAGCCTTGGCTGTATGCAGAAAGTTAGAATTGAATACTGACATTGTAAACGTGAACGGTGGTGCAATCGCTCTAGGCCATCCCCTTGGATGTTCAGGCGCTAAACTTTCCGTTCAATTGATGCATGAATTACAAAAAAGACAACAAAAAATTGGCTTAGTGAGTATGTGTATCGGTTCTGGTCAAGGAGCAGCAGGTATTTTTGAAATGTACTAAACAAGTTTTCAAAAAAAATCATAAAACACTTTACTAGGCATGCATAGTTAAAAAGATTGTATTAGTTTCGCAATATAGAATAGATAGAAATCATGGAAGATTCAATAAAAAAACCAATCAAAGGAGGTGAATTTGTAGTTAGACAAAGTACGCCACAAGAATTATTCACACCAGAAGATCAAACTGAAGAACAAAAAATGATTGCCCAAATGTGCCGTGATTTTATCAAGAATGAAATTCAACCCAACTTAGACCGCATTGACAAGCAGGAAGAAGGTTTAATGGTGAGTTTGCTAGAAAAAGCTGGTGCATTGGGATTATTAGGTCTTTCTGTTCCTGAAAACTTAGGTGGTTTAGGAACAGATTTCACAACCAATTTATTGGCCACTGAAAGCCTAGGCGCAGGTTACTCATTTTCGGTTGCTTATGGTGCGCATACTGGAATTGGTACATTACCATGTTTGTATTATGGATCAGAAGAACTGCGACAAAAATATGTTCCAAAATTGGCCAGTGGTGAATGGAAAGGAGCATATTGTCTAACCGAACCTGGATCAGGATCTGACGCGAATTCTGGAAAAACTAAAGCAACACTAACGGCTGATGGAAAACACTACAACATCACTGGGCAAAAAATGTGGATCACCAATGGTGGATTTGCCAACGTATTTACCGTTTTCGCAAAAATAGATGGAGATGATAACCTGACTGCGTTTATTGTTGATGCACAAAGTGAAGGTATTTCATTGAATCCGGAAGAAAAAAAGATGGGTATTAAAGGATCCTCAACGCGACAAGTTTTCTTTAATGATGTAAAAGTTCCGATAGAAAATATGTTAGCCGGCAGAGGTGAAGGATTTAAAATTGCATTAAACATCTTAAATATCGGTCGTATTAAACTTGCAGCCGGAGTGCTTGGCGGTTGTAAAGAAGCAATGAAAGATGCTGTAAAATACGCGAATGAACGTCAACAATTTGGAAGACAAATTTCAAAATATGGAGCAATTCGTTCAAAAATTGGCGAAATGACCATAAAAACTTTCGCTGTAGAAAGTGCAACTTACCGCGTTGGGAAAAATATTGAAGACACCATTGCGAATCAAATAATAGATGGGATAGCACCGCAACGTGCCTATTTAAAAGGAATTGAGGAATTTGCAGCAGAATGCGCCTTACTTAAAGTTGCAGGATCAGAAGCCTTAGATTTTGTAGTGGATGAAGCTGTTCAGATTTATGGTGGAATGGGATATTCTGCAGAAAGTAGCGTGGAAAGAGCGTACCGCGATTCGCGCATCAATAGAATTTTTGAAGGAACTAACGAAATCAATAGAATGCTCTCGGTGGAAATCATTCTGAAACGTGCTTTGAAAGGAGAGATCGACCTAATGGGACCAGCAATGGCAGTGGCAAATGAGTTGATGTCTATTCCAGATATGGAAGAAATTCCAGATACTTACTTGGCGAAAGAAACAAGTTATCTTGCCAATTTTAAGAAAGCACTTTTAATGGTAACTGGCACAGCGATTCAAAAACGAATGGAAACCTTAAGCAAAGAGCAAGAAATTCTAATGGCCGTTTCTGACATTGCCAATGCTTGTTATCTGTGTGAATCATCCCTGTTGCGTGCGCAAAAAATGCAAGAAGGCCCACACAAAGAACTTGCAGGAAAAATTGTTCAAGTTATGTTTTACGATGCAGCATCAACAATTGAAAAAGCGTCGAAAGACGTAATAAACAACGTTGCGGAAGAAGATGAATTGAAAATGATGCACATGGGAATTCGCAGATTCTGCAAAGTTGAACCAACGAATACCATTAAATTACGCAACGAAATCGCAGTAACAGCAATAGAAAAAGGCGGATTTACTTTTTAAACGAACCTGTAGAAACTATTGAAAACAAGGGCTTAGTTTGAGGTCCTTTTTTTTTTGAATATTTTTAAGAATAAGTAAGCTAATTGGGCTATACTTGTCTTTTAGATTTATCACCACATGAAATACAAACTCATTAAGCGCTTTTTGCTAGGGACGCTCATTTTTTCACTTTTTGCCTTAATCTACTCCAATTACAGTATAATTTCCACCGCGAAAAATTATAATTTTTCAAGTCTAAATGCTGTTCCACGAAATAAAGTCGGATTGCTCCTGGGTACAAGTAAAACAGGCCGTGGTGGTCAAAAAAATCAATACTTTTATAACAGAATAGATGCAGCTGCTCAACTATTCAATGCCCAAAAAATAAAATACATTTTGGTGAGCGGCGATAATGGCACTTCAGACTACAACGAACCAGCAGATATGAAGAATGCGTTAATCGAAGTTGGGATTCCAGAAACCAATATTGTGCTAGATTATGCTGGATTCAGTACGTATGAATCAGTCGCCAGAGCAAAGTACGTTTTTCAGTGTGATTCTATTACCATCATTTCTCAAAAATTTCATAACGAACGGGCAATATATCTTGCAAAAAATCTAGGTTTAAGTGCTGTTGGATTTAACGCAAAAGATGTTACAAAATCCTATGGATTTAAAACAAAAATTCGGGAATATTTTGCCCGAGTTTTAGCCGTGAAAGATGCACTATTTTAACCGAAGCCAAACTATTTGGGAAAGGTAATACCCATTGGCGAAAATAAGAAATGATTTTAAATCTGAGTTTCATTACAGTCTTAAACAAAAACGTTACATTTGTCTCTCAAAATCGAAAAACGAATGGCGACCAAAGAAGCTACAAAACCGAAAAAGGAAACTAAAAAGAGTGCAAATACCTCTGCTACAAAGTTTTCTAAAGAACAATATGTTAAGTGGTATACCGACATGTTACTCATCCGTAGGTTTGAGGAAAAAGTTGGACAACTTTATATTCAACAAAAATTTGGTGGTTTCTGTCACCTTTACATTGGACAAGAAGCAATAGTTGCTGGAACCGTATCTGGTTCAAGACCGACCGATTCTCACATGACAGCGTACAGAAATCATGCTCATCCACTCGGATTAGGTACTGATCCGCGTGTGTTAATGGCTGAACTTTATGGGCGTACTACTGGTTGCTCTAAAGGAAAAGGTGGTTCAATGCACTTTTTTGATAAAGAAAGAAATTTCATGGGCGGTCACGGTATCGTTGGAGCTCAAATTCCAATGGGAACGGGTGTTGCTTTTGCTGAAAAATATGCAGGTACAGATAATGTTGCTTTTGTATCAATGGGTGATGGAGCGGTGCGTCAAGGTGCACTTCACGAAACATTCAATTTAGCTATGCTATGGAAGTTACCCGTTGTTTACATTATTGAAAATAATAATTACGCAATGGGAACGTCGGTAGAAAGAACAACCAACGTTACAGATCTTTCTAAAATTGGTTTGAGTTACGAAATGCCTTCACTTTCTGTAGATGGAATGTCGCCAGAAGCTGTGCACGATGCAATTTTCAATGCTGCTGAAAGAGCACGTAGAGGAGATGGACCAACGTTGTTAGACATCAGAACATACAGATACAAAGGACATTCAATGTCTGATCCGCAAAAATACAGAAGTAAGGAAGAAGTTGCTGAATGGATGGAAAACGATCCAATTGACCATTGTCTTAAAGTAATTCAAGATAATAAATGGTTGTCGGCTAAAGAAATAGAAGCAATCAATGATTGGGTTAAAAAAGAGGTAAAAGAATCTGAAGAGTTTGCAGAAAACTCTCCATATCCTGAAGCACACGAACTCTACGAAGATGTGTATGCTGAACCAAACTATCCTTTCATCAAAGAATATTAAAATAAGAAAATAAACAACAATGGCTGAAGTAATATTAATGCCCAAATTAAGTGATACAATGCTTGAAGGTGTTGTAGCAGAATGGCACAAAAAAGTAGGTGATTCGGTAAAATCGGGTGAATTAATCGCTGAGATTGAAACCGATAAAGCAACGATGGAGTTTGAATCTTTTTACGACGGCGTATTACTATACATTGGTGTTGAAAAAGGAAGTGCAGCTCCGGTTAACGAAATTTTAGCCATTATTGGTGCAAAAGGTGAAGACGTTACAGCTTTGATTGCAGGAGGCGCTCCGAAGGAAGCCCCTAAAGCTGAGGCAACACCACAAGTTACTACACCAACTCCAGCGCCAATTGCTGAAACTAAAGTTGCAGCACCTGTTGCTCAAGTTTTACCGAACAATACCAACGGAAATCGCGTAATTGCATCTCCTTTAGCTAAAAAAATGGCCGAAGAAAAAGGGATCGATATTGCTGCTGTTGGTGGAACGGGTGAAGCTGGAAGAATTGTAAAACGTGACGTTGAACATTATGTGCCTTACACAGGAAGTGCTGCTCCAGTTCGTTATGCTGTAAGTACGGGTGTTGAATCATTTGCAGATGAGAGCGTTTCACAAATGCGTAAAACAATTGCACGACGTTTGGCTGAATCTAAATTTACTGCACCTCATTTCTATTTGACCGTATCTATTGATATGGAGAATGCAATGGCTGCTCGTAAAATGATGAACGATACACCAGGAGTGAAAATTTCTTTCAACGACATGGTAGTTAAGTCAGTTGCGATGGCGTTGCGCAAGCACCCAACTGTAAACTCTTCATGGAGAGGTGACTTTATTAGAACAAATGAACACGTACATATTGGAGTAGCGGTTGCCGTTCCTGATGGTTTGTTGGTTCCTGTTGTTCGTTTTGCAGATACAAAAGGTTTAGCACAAATTGGAAGTGAAGTACGTGAGTATGCACAGAAAGCCAAAGATAAAAAATTACAACCAGCTGATTGGGAGGGAAATACATTTACAATTTCTAACCTAGGTATGTTTGGTATAGATGAATTTACTGCAATAATTAACACTCCAGACAGCTGTATTTTAGCTGTTGGTGGTATTCAAAATGTGCCCGTAGTTAAGAACGGTGCAGTTGTTCCAGGAAACATTATGAAAGTCACATTAAGTTGTGACCATAGGGTTGTAGATGGTGCGTCTGGCGCTTCATTTTTGAATACGTTTAAAGCGTACATGGAAAACCCAGTAACTCTGCTTGTATAAGTATTAAAACAATAAGCTAAAAACCTCTCACAACTTGAGAGGTTTTTTTGTGGAAATTAATAAAACAGATGAATTATTTAAAGCCTAATGCACAACGTGCAAAAACCGCTATAATTATCCTCGGGATAATAGTCTGCTTAGAATTCATAATGATTATCTCTGAAGCTTTCCATCTCGAATTTCTGAAACAATTTCAACTGGGCAATTTTACAACTGCAGAAATTGAAGCAAATTACCTGAGGCAAGGAATTCTAGAGGCTTCATCTGTTCTGGTTGGGACTTCAAGTATAATAACTTTCATTTATTGGTTTAGGCGGGCTTATAACAATTTGCATCAATTATCCCCAAGCCTTGAATACGGTGAAGGTTGGGCTGCCGGAGCTTGGTTTATCCCTTTTATGAATCTAGTTCGTCCATATAAAATCATGAAAGAATTATATGTGACTTCTAACAAAATTCTGATCGAAAAAGTTGAAGACTACCAACCCTTGCATTCTACTTCAATTGTCAATATATGGTGGTTATTCTATATTATCCCTCTTGCTTATGCAATCGTCGAGAGCATAATTCTATCAGATATTCCAGAATCTACGACAACTATAAAAGAATCTTATTTTACAATTGGAACTCATGCATTAGAAATTATTTCGGCAATTGTTACCATTTTGGTAATTAAGCGTTATGCCTTGCTAGAAACACAACTTTTAGATATTATTCCTGATAATTCGACACAATTATCTGATAGTATTGATGTATTAGATTAACAAATAAAGTGAACTATGGTTAAACGTTTGATTCTTTTCGTTCTACTTTCTAACGCTAACTATTCCTTTTCGCAAGAGTTGATCCAGCTCGTTCAAGTAGACTCAGTTGCCATACTGTTTCTCAGCGATTCCGCTAATTCCACAAGCTATCAAGCGCCATTAAACAAGCTCAAGAAATACGCAAAGGGCAAGTTTGAACTCACAGTGAAAGCCTATACAGACACGAAAGGATCGTTAAAATACAATTCAACCTTAAGCCAAAAACGATTGGATTTTGTTACTTAAAAATTAGTAAAAGCAAAATTCACCAACATCAAAAGCACAAAGAGTTTTGGTGAGGCAAGTCGCAGTTTAAAAAGCGATAGTTTAAACCGAAGGGTAGATGTATTAGTGATGCGACTTGATACAATAAAACTTAATTCGAAAGTCACGTTAATGATCAATTTTCATGGCGGCACAGATGAGTTCGTGCTCGGATCGAAACCAATTGTTAATGATCTTGCGAAAAAACTCAAGGCATTTCCCAGCATTTCAATAGAATTACACGGTCATGTGTGTTGTGAAAATGATCAAGTATTATCACTGAAACGGGTTGAAAAAGTAAAGAACGAATTGGTCAGCTCAGGAATAGACCCAAAGCGTATTGAAACATTTGGACACAGCAATACCCAACCCATTGGAGATGACACCACGCTACAAGGGCAAGCGAAAAATCGCCGTGTTGAAGTTATCTTTAAAGAAAAATAATATGCTTATGAAAACAATAATATGCTGTGCGTTAATGCTATTATCGACGACGACCAATGCTCAAAACATCATTAAATATAAAAACGAATGTGAAAAAGCGTACTCCTATTTTTTGCTTAAGAAATATGACAACTATATTGTTACCATTGATAAAATTGGGGAGAATTACCCGTTGAAAGGGGAAGAATTATACCACAAGGCGATCAGTTTGTCACAAACCAACAGAAAAGATGAAGCCGTTGAGGTATTACGTCAAGCATGGAGAACAACGTTTATTGATATGTCATTTCGGTGTTACAGATATTCCGAAACAACAAAATTATTAGGCTTTTCTGATGCACAAAACCTACGCTTAAATGAAGGAAATGACACAGAAGATTGGCACAGAGGATTTGTTGCGGGTGATTCTCTAATAAAATTAATGAATACCTTAATGGACATAGATCAGGCGGATCGAGAATTGCTTTTTTCGGGAACAGATTCTTTGACTTTCATCCGAAATCATAAAACATTAGCCTTTCATGATTCTATTGCTCAAGTTCGCTTAAACGAAATAATAGAGAAGTACCATTTTCCGGGAGATTCGATTTGCCACAATCATCAAGCTGCAAGTGAATTAATGTTATGGCATGCAACAAATAAAACATTTTTCGAACTAAATAACAAGCGGCTTTTTGCACAAATAGATCAAGGGTTCATATCTCCCTACGCTTACGCATATTGGTATGACCGCTGTATGATTGACCAAGACAAAGCACCAAAATATTTTCAATTTAGCTTTGTACCCAAACTATCGGAATCAAGAATTCATAAGAACAGGCGTAAGATTGGGATGTCTAAATACTATGAATTATTAGCCTATTAAACTACTTCTTCCCTTTTACAATTCTAGTATACAAGATCGGTAGTGCAAAGATGCAAACGGTAAAGATTGAGGTTAAAATATCACCCCAAACCATTTCATGTCCTGCTTGAACAGCTAAGCCATTGTGCTTCAAACACTCTGCGCTTCCTTCCATAAAAACAGTAATTCCGGCACACGGATAGAAGTGACCGAAAAGTGAGAAGAGTAGTTTGGAACCTAACACTGCAATAACAATAAATGCACACGTTTCTAAAAACGGATATTTTTCCATCAAACGCACAAATGAATTCGCGACAAAACGCATCGCAAGAATACCAATAAATACTCCGATGCAAACCAAAATAATGTTCGGCGAAAAAGCTACGGCTGCAAATACATTGTCAATTGAAAAAGCCATGTCCATCATTTCTACCAAACAAACGGTTGCCCAAAACGTGCCCAATGAACCGACCGTCATTTTGTATAACCAATTGCTTTTTTTATCTAAGGTATCGTCTTCGGTAGTTTTGGTTTTTTTACTTTTATACCAATCGTAAACGAGGTACAATAAATAGAGTCCCCCCAAGGGTTTGAGCCACCAAATTTTAATGAGTACTGCTGCAAAAAGCATCGCTAAGCCTCTAAAGAAATATGCTCCCCAGATCCCGTACTTTAATGCCTTTTCACGCTGTTCTTTGGGCAAATCCATCACCATAGTGGCTAGTACAGCTGCATTGTCTACCGACAACAAACTTTCAATAATTATTAAGTTACCAATTATTGCTAAGGAAGCAGTTGGATGAGCAAGGATATCTTGCCATAAAACCGAGAGTGAATCGAACATTTTTAAGCTAATTTAAGGTTAAATGACATTTTAATTACCAATACGTATATTTACTAAAACGATAGATAGATATGAAGCCGGTTTTAATATCTCTGGTAAATATTGAGCTCATTAAACCAGTTTTTGAGTTGTATATAATTTGCACTTCATACAGAAAGTCGTTATTTTTATACACTTTTTTCTCTAATAAGTTGCCCATTTCATCATAGGTAAAGGCGAGTTGCTTTTCCGGCGCTCCGTCTCCATTGAGGTCTGTGCTGACACTTGAAATATACCCTCGTTCGTTATAGGCATAGCTGTGAACCGTTAATCCATTAGTCATACGCAAACGTTCCTCTTCGCGCAACAAATAACCTTCAGGGTGATAATACCACGATTTATCCATGTACGAAAACCCATAACTATTGCTGTATTTACAACGCAGCTCTAAGGGAACTGAATCGTACTTCATAAACTCACTGTTGATTATTGTAATTAATTCTGGTTCGTTATCTAAAATACTTCCAGAAGTATCTATTTCCTTAACAAATGATTTTTCTGAAACTCGGTGCGACGAATCTCTCACGTAACGAAGCGAAGACGTGCCGCCATTACCCACCGTGCGGATTGAGGTTATTGCACCTGAACTATCGTAAATATATGCGGTTAGCAAGGTGTCGAATTCTTTCTTGTCAAAAACGGTTTCATAACGGTGAATCAAACGACCTAAAGAATCAAATTCATAGACCGATTTAAGATCAGTATCATTAATTAATTCTCCTTGACGTTTTGCAGAATGAGCGCCTATGATTTGCTTAATTTTATTTCTTCGGATAAAATCTTGATTGAAAAATGGCAAATCTCCAAAAGCTTCGCCTTTAGAATTATCAAGCATTTGACTAAAAATGGGGAATTGAATTCCAAAAATAAAAAAAGCTAAAATTTTCACAGTGCAAATAAACGAAGAATAACATCACCAAAATCTGGCAATTACATTACAAATTAGGTGTCAAAAGTTAATAACCTTGAAATGCACTTAATCTTTATAGATTTTTAAGTACGAGGTCTTGATGCCTTTTATCAGCGAAGAGCTAAACCCTTGGTGTTCCATTTCATTCAAACCAACAATAGTGCAACCTTGTGGAGTTGTGACCCGGTCGATCAATTGCTCTGGGTGAATTTTCTCTTCAAGCGTCATCATTGCTGCGCCTTTCACGGTTTGAGAAGCTATCGCTAAAGCCGTTGCTGAATCGAATCCGATTTCTATTCCTGCTTGCATCGCTGCTCGGATATAACGTAAGGCATAAGCCGTTCCACATGCACCAAGTATTGTTGCGCCATCCATCAATCTTTCTTCGATAACAATTGAAGTTCCAACATATTGAAAAATATCTACTAATTTTTGACCAGCAATTTTGCTTGCCTCAGAAAACGAAATACACGTAGCCGAAGCTCCAAATTGTGCGGCAATATTTGGCATAATACGCACAACAGAATGCGTTGTACCGACTTTATTTTCAAGATCTGCATTGCTCAAACCGCTTACTGCCGAAGCAATAATCTTATTTTGAATGCGCGGCAATATTTCTGTCAACACTTGGTCGACTTGGTAAGGCTTGATTGCCAATATTATTATATCAGCTTGCTCGATTTCGAATGTGTTATCGCTCGAAACTTGAATATTATGTTGCGCTAAATGCTTTATTAATTCGACATTTCTACGCGTAACAGTTACAGATGCATCCTTTGCGAATTTATTTAGCCCAATTGCTAAAGCAACACCTAAGTTTCCGCCACCGATAATATGTATTTTTGTTGACATTGTATTTATTTTTTCACTTTCAAATATCCTAGGAACTCTTTGTTTCCATCGCCTCCTAAGATTGGGCTATCTATGATTTTTATGATTTCAAGGTGACTTAATGCCGCCTCTCGCTTGATTGTTTCTAACATCGCAGGAAAAAGTTTAACATCTTTCACTACTCCACCTTTACCTACATTATCTTTCCCAACTTCAAATTGCGGCTTAATTAGAATTACTCCGTTTGCATCTTCTTTTAAAAAGGCATGAACAAATGGAAATATTTTAGTTAAAGAAATAAAACTAACATCAATCACTATTCCATCAGCAAGTTCTGGAATTAAGGCAGGTGTTAATTCTCGTACATGTGTTTTTTCTAAATTCACAACACGTGAATCCTCCGCTAATTTTGCATGCAATTGATTACTGCCAACGTCTACGCAGTAAACTTTACTCGCTCCAGCTTGCAATAAAACTTCTGTGAAACCACCAGTTGAGGCACCGATGTCTAAAAAAACTTTTCCTTTTACATCTAATTTAAAAGCTTCAAGTCCTTGTAATAATTTATACGCACCGCGAGAAACCCAAGGACTTTCTTCTGCCATCATTTTGATTTTACAATCTAATGGAAATCGTTTTCCCGTTTTAGTTACCAGTTTCCCGTTCACTAAAACGCCCGATTCACGAATGATAGCTTCTGCCCTCACGCGTGTTGTAACCAAACCACGTGCAATTAGAATCTTATCTAAACGTTCGTCCTCAATCAACACTTCTTGTAAATTTTCCATGCCGCAAAGGTACGCTTTTTGGCTTACTTACTGATAAAATAGAGCCGAATCGCTTTGAATCCAAATAATCCTCTAATTTCCTCTAATTTCAGTGTGTCTTACTTCTCCGCCTGTTGTACCCGTTTGTTTAGCAAAAAACAAAACAACCCCAGAAAATAATAGGACAACTATGGCAATTAAATTCGAAAAATTCTTTTTCTTCAAATTTGCCCAAAGACCAACGATTGCGAGTAAACCCAATGCATATGACAATAGGGCAAATGTTTCGGCAGCCTCTTCGTGTTCATGAATAAAGTGATGATCGATTCCCTGTAATTCTTCCACAACTTCTTCGGCTCCTTCTCCAGTTGCAAAGGCTGGTAACGTGCATATTGCTCCCAAAACGAAAATCAATAACGCAGTTCGTTTTATTATTTCAGACTTAAAAATGATTCCTCCTATTAGCACTAAAAATGCTACAAAAGGAATAATGATAGGTAAATGGTTTAATGCTAAATGTAAATGTGCATCGTTCATGATTTCTATTTTTTGGTTTATGTAAAGGTAATTATTAAGTTTTAACTACGTATCCTATTACTTGAATTAATGAGGCTATTACGATAACGATTAGTACAATATATTTAAAAACTACTTGAGAAATTTGTTGTAAAATTAATTTCCCTATCCATGAGCCTAAAATGCTAATGACAATAAGAATTGGAATTACGAATAGGTACTCATACTTTATAAACCCATTGAAAAAATACACCACTGCCCTACTTGAATCTACTCCTAAATCTATTAGTGCTGAAGTTGCAATAAAAATGTCTTTTTCTAAATTGAAGGCTGCTAAAGTTAATCCTCTAATTGCTCCACCCGTTCCTATCAATCCAGCCAAAAAACCTGACACCACTCCTCCAGTTATTAAATTTTTATTTGAACTTTCAATTGTTTTTGAAGCATTCACTATCATATAAATAGCTAACAATAAAATAAAAACACACATTAAGAGCTCTAATTCTTTTTGCGGAATAATGTTACTTAATAAGGCTCCGACGATAACAAAAATTACTGCTGGAACACCTAATTTAAAAGCTATATTTTTATCAATCCCTTTACTAAAAAGGAAAATTTTAGATAGGTTGCTAAACACATGAAACAGCGCTGTAATTCCTAACACTACTTTAAAATCAAAGAATAAAGAAGCCAATGGAACGAATAATATAGACGAGCCAAAACCACTCACGGTACCTATTATTTCGGCAACCAACGCAAAAAGATAAAAGAAAAAATATTTCTCCATGTTATCCTGCTATTGAAACTCCAATTAATCGACCAATTCCAAATGTAATTGCTGCGGCAATCAATCCAAAAATAACCTGGCGTAATCCAGAAAACCAAACACCCTTTCCGGTAAACAATGTGATGCTTGCTCCGATAAGAAATAACCCTAACGCACTAGAAATGGTGCTTATTATTATTGCTTTTAATCCTCCTAAAAAGAAAAACGGGAATAGTGGAATAATGGCTCCAATCGCAAATAAAATAAAGGAAGTAATGGCAGCTTCCATTGCCGACCCCTGTAAATCTTGAGGATTGATACCCAATTCTTCCTTAACTAATACTTCGTGCGCATGATCCAAATCCAACATAACGTTCTTGGCCATATGTTTTGCTTGTTCTTCTGGAATTCCTTTTGAAATATAAATTAAAGCCAATTCCTTTTCTTCTCCTTCTGGATTTGTTTCTAACTCCTCCATTTCCAATTGCATTTGATTCTCATATAATTCTTGAGAACTTTTTACGGAAATCCATTCGCCAAGTGCCATCGAAAGCGCTCCAGCTAAAAGTCCTGCCAAACCAGCAAGCAGCACTTCATTTTGTCCGCTTGTAGCACCAGCAATTCCCATAATTAAACTAAAATTGGAAACTAAACCGTCGTTACCGCCTAAAACAGCCGCCCGAAGTGCATTTCCGCCTACGGAACGATGTCTTTTTTCAAAACGCGCTAAATTTGAACCAGAAACATTTGAATTTGAATTCAAAATATTTTTTAATATGGTAACATGTGCCGTATCTGAGATTGAACTTGAAGATTGAGACTTTTTACGTGCACTTACGATGGATGAAGAAATACTTTTTTCTGTATCCAACAAAACACCTAAAACATAATTGTAGCCAAAAACTTTACCGATTTTACTCAAGATCTTTGCACGCGTCGAAGGCAGTGGGAAAACAGTGCTGTCAATATTATTTTTTTGCAAAAACGCTAACGCATGGCTATGTTCGATTTCGCTCATTTGACGAAAAACGTTGGCAACATTTTCATCTTTTTCATTGTCAGCTAAAATTTGATACAAGAAACTAGCATCAACTTCTGTTTGTATGTTTTTGTTCAGCTTCATAATTAGTTTTGGATTGATTTACCTCACTGATCAAAAGTAAAGGTATTACAGCTTATTTACAATATAAACAAGCAATTTAGATAGAATACAAATTGAACAATGGCAGTACAATACTATCCTAAGCCAATCACTAAGCTAAGCGGGATTTAAAACAAAAGCACAAAGACAGGTTAATGATTCTAACGGCATTCTGCTGCACGTTTTTGAATAATTTCTACGGCACCAGGATCGTATTCATATTTCTTAGACATCTCAATCATAAGCTCTTGACATTCGGGATCTCCTTGACCATTTGGCTGATGTTCCTGAATACAATTACACCAAGTGTCCAACTCTTCTTCGAGTACTTTATCCGTGCATGAGCTGGATGAAAACAAAACACTTAGTATAATAGTTGCTTTAATTGTTACTTCAAATGCCATAATAAAAAATAATTGTTGTGTGAATACCTTAAAAGTTGTATTTTTGCGTAAAATTATCCCTCTATTTAAAATTATTCTAAATAAAGGGGTGTGCTAAAGTGAATTACAATGATAAAGGTAACAGAATCTGCAAAAAAACAAGCAATTCGTCTCATGGA
>JAYSRU010000195.1:0-10184 GCA_043720875.1 Crocinitomicaceae bacterium | reverse complement strand
CTTTGCAGCCGTTTCAACTGCCTTGATAAAATCTTTAGTTGAAGTTTTCTCCCAAACTCCATTAATTTTAGAATTAAAGGCTCCATCTAATGGACTGGTTTCCAATTGAAGATAAGGAAGGTCAAAAATACGTTGTACTGTTTTCATGGCTTATGGAGTAAGTTACATTCGTTCGTAGCAGCTAAATATACTATAATTAATACAGTTTAAACATTTCGAACATAAATTTCAAAATTTAAATGCTATTTTTATTAAATTAATGAATCTTAATGTAACTTTAATAGTACCTTAATTGTAACATCTCTAAGAAGATAAACTAACTTGAAAACAAACCAATATAATAGCATAGTTGAAGACCAAACGAAAAGTTTATTTCGTTTCGTAGCCAAGTATCTTCGAAATGAAGAAGATGCGCGTGATATTGTACAGGATGTTTTTGAAAAACTATGGCTCAATCGGGAAACGATTGTAATTGCAACTGCAAAATCTTGGCTATTTACAACGGCCTATCATGCGCTAATCAATTTTTCTGTTAAAAAAAGAAGAACTGAATATACGGATAAACCGTTACCAGAAACCGTATACTTTGATACAAAGACGGACGCTAAAGAAATTGTAGAACTTGCATTAGCAATTCTTCCTCCTATTCAGAAAAGCATCATATTATTGCGAGATTTGGAAGGATACGATTACAAAGAAATTGGTAAAATACTCACCCTTTCTGAACCACAAGTTAAAGTTTATTTGTTTCGTGCGCGCATGAAAATGAAAAAGAGAGTCTTACAATTAATGGAACTTGCATGATCTCCCCTAGTTACTCTAACATAGACCGTTGGTTATTCGATTATTTCGAAGGTAATTTAAGTGCATCTCAAGTCGAGGCACTTGAACTTTTCATTCTTGAAAATCCTGAATTAGAAATAGATCTTGAAGCTTGGGAAGCCATCCGAATTGAAGATGACATAGATAATGAATTAGCAATTGCGCAAATACAGCAACATTCCTTTAAACAAGTTGTTTCTATTCCTTATAAAGAAGTATTTGGTTTTGCTGCATTAGTTTCGGTGTTTTTATTCTCTCTACTTTGGACAAACGAAAACGAAACTACGCGCATTTCTTCTATCACCTCGAACAAAAAAAAATCAGAACTGGTCCACTCGAATATTGCTAATAAATCTAGCATCAAAACTCAATCAATCCAGTCGACTAAAAATGTGAGCGCAAATTATGAAATAATAGGTCGTAAGGCAACAAAGATAAATAGCTTATCCGTTCAGTTGACTAGGCAAGAACCTGTTCTATTAAACCAAAAATCAGTTGACTCAGAAAAATTTGTTTCGAGCTTAAGTTTACCCTCTATTATTCAGCCAAAAGAATTACCAGCGAATTTGGACATTATTTCCATGCGATTCATTGAAAGTGCCCCTACCCTTACTTTCGGTAAACATGGAATTGTACCCATAACTAAATTAAATTCGTCCAACTCATTCAAAGTCCAACACGCCAGCAAACAATCTAGTAAAACTAAACCATCAAATTATCACAGATTACAGTTGAATTTCAAACAGAAATATCGAATGCTCAAACGAATGATGGATTATCCAATTGCGCTTAAAAACTCTAGAACCCCACATTTATACTTACCCGGACACACATTACAAGATGTTAACTTTGGATTCGTTGGTGCTTCGTTCACCCCAACCCTTACCTTACAGAGCAGAATGCAATGGCTTGATTATAATAACAGCCAATATATGAATTCCATAAACTTTGGATCATATGTATATGGGATGCGAGGTGGAATTGGTGCTCAACTAAAAAACACCTACTACGGCGATGGAATTGTAAAAGGTACGGAAGCAAGCTTAACATATTCTCCAAAAATTAGTATAAATTCGAAAACCACACTTGAACCAAGTATACGATTCAAGATGGGCAATAAACATTTGAATCTTGGAACTGAACTGTTTAATCAAAGTGTAGAAATTGATCGTGGAAACGCAATCAGTCTTTTAAATCAAGAAGAAAACCCGATCGGAAATTCACTTTGGTATAAAGATATTGGACTTGGATTACTCGTGAATTCAAAATATTTTTATGCAGGATTTCAAGTAGACAATCTTTTTAAACACTATGACGATTTATTTGCCACAGAAATAAACAACAATACACGTGCAGATAATCAAATACTATTCACACTTGGTACGGATTATGAAAATTTAAAGAAAACGATTAGAATATCCCCTTCAATCATTTATCAGAAACACGGCGGATTATCCGAAATGTGGCTTGGCGTAAACTACCAATACAAAAAACTAATGTTCAACGGAAGTATTTCTAACAACGTTGAGCCGTCACTTGGCGTTGGCTTAGAACTCAAGAGATTTAGCATTTTTTATCATGCCGACTACCTTAATTCTTCCGTTAATGCAACACAAAGTTTATCTCATCAATTTGGCATCAAGTTTATGGGCAAAAAGTCAAAAATCAATAAATTATAATCTAGGAATCATGAAAAGAATCAGCGTAATATTTGCTTTACTATGTAGTTTTCAAGTGATTGGTCAAGATCCAACTTTCACTCAATTCTATGCGAACCCGCTCTATTTGAACCCAGCTTTTGCTGGTTCAAATGGATGTCCGAGATTTGCCATGAATTACCGAAATCAATGGCCTTCACTTACTGGCAATTTTGTAACCTATTCAGCAAGTTACGATCAATATTTTAAGTCAATAAATGGTGGATTCGGTGCGTTACTCATGCATGATCAACAAGGCAAGGCTTCTATTCAGACCTCAACATTAGCGTTGTTTTACTCTTATCACTTAAAAGTGAATCGAAAGTTTACCATGCTTTTTGGAGCTAGAGCAGCATGGATGCAGAAATTTTTGGATTGGGATAAATTGACTTTTGGAGATATGATTGATCCGAGAAGAGGATTTATTTACCAAACAGGAGATGTTCCAAGGGGTGGTTCACGCGGATTTTTTGATGCTTCTGCCGGATTCGTTGGTTTCTCTAAAAAATTCTTTTTTGGTTTCGCTGCGCATCATTTAAATCGTCCAAACGAATCGATGATTATCGGAAACTCTCAATTACCAATCAAACTAACTGCACATATGGGTGCAGATATTCCGATGGGTGGTAAATCAAGGTATCAAAACGTAACCAGTGTTATGCCTAATATTATCTATCAATATCAAAATGGATTCATGGAATTAAACCTTGGAACTTACATAAAGTATGGCAATTTTCAAGCAGGAT
Organism: Crocinitomicaceae bacterium; assembly: GCA_043720875.1. Taxonomy (GTDB): domain Bacteria; phylum Bacteroidota; class Bacteroidia; order Flavobacteriales_D; family Crocinitomicaceae; genus JAYSRU01. The sequence continues at coordinate 6,919 of JAYSRU010000195.1, read as the reverse complement.
TCTGGTTTAGAAACAGAGATGCGTTCATTCTTGCTTTGGGAATTAATACAGGGAATTTTAAATTAGGATACAGCTATGATGTAACTGTTTCTAAATTGAATAATGGCGTTTCAGGCGGATCGCATGAAATATCAATGGGAATCAATATACGCTGTAAGAAAAAACCAGTTTCGTTTAGAACTATTTCTTGTCCGTCATTTTAAACAGTTAACCTGAATTAAATTTCTCTATCGTGATACTTTGCGCAAAGTAATTTGTAGCTGTCGTGATAGCTTCCATCCGGGTTTCTGACAGTGAGTTCTGTTGCTTTACTGGTAGACATGATTCTTGAAAAAACATAACTTATTCTCCAAGGTTGATTTGGCAACGAATTGATTTCAATTTTACGGTTGCAGTGAAGATTTATCTGTTTGGCTAAACTCATTACGATAGCATCGAATTCAAAGGGTAGAATTAACATCAACTCACCAGTTGAGGTCAAGAATGTTTCAGCCTGCACTAGCAGTGTTTCGATAGATAATGAATCTTGATGGCGCGCAATTTCTAAATGACTTTTTTCACTTTTAGTAGAATTAACGAAATAAGGAGGATTAGAGATGATTAAGTCGAACTTTTCAATCGATTCATAAGCATTGAAATCTTTGCAGATAAACTCCACCACGTTGGAAATGTCGTTGTTGACAAAGTTTAATTGGGTTAAACTTACCGCTGCTTCATTCAAATCTAATGAAGTAATGCTGGCATTAGGATATTTAGTGGCGCAAAATAAACTCAATACGCCAGAACCACAGCCAATGTCCAAGATTCTTTTAGGTGAATTAGTTTCAATTAATGCTCCTAAGATCATGGAATCGGTACCTACCTTAAACACGAAATCATTTTGTTGAATCGAAAACGATGAAAATTTAAAAACTCCCATTTTACAGCATGTAAAAAACTAAGCTAGATAAATTGCCAGTAAACCTTCTGGACTTTTAATGTAAAGTGTTTTGTTCTTTCGATCTACTCTCTCCACCAAATCTTTAAGCAATGGTATCAATACTTCTTTCCCTTTTGCATCTATTTGCAGTAATGGGTTGGCCGCTAAATCTATTACTTGAATGATCGTACCGATTTCCCCAAATTGAGCATCAACGCAAGTAAAGCCTTCCACTTCATGATCATAAAAAGTTTTATCGTCTAACTCTGGCAATGCTTGTGCTGGCAAATAGCATTTTTTGCGCAACAAGATTCGGGCATCGATTTCAGAATCAACTCCTTCTAACTTTAGTGCGGCAAAACCTTTGACTTTTAATGTGATTTTATGAACAAAAAAGGGAACTAGTTGATCATTAATCTCGATAAACATTTTATCTAATCCAGCATAATCATTTGGATTAGTAACGTCTAAAAACAACGAAACCTCACCTTTAAATCCGTGAAGTTTCGCTATGTATCCTAATTGAAAGCAATCTTTCTTTTCCAATGTAAAAATTTATTGGTTTTTGAAATTATGCGTTTTCTTCTGTACTTTCTGGAGCATCTGTAGCTTCTTCAGCAGCAGGAGCCTCTTCAACCGCTGGAGCTTCTTCAGCAACAACTTCTTCAGTCGCTTCTACTTCAGCAACAACCTCTTCTTCAACAACTTCTACTGGAGGAGTGTTTTTTGCTTCAACCGCTTTAGCTTTAGCTGCATTTGAAGCTTTTTCAGCATCCATTGCAGCTACTTTAGCAGTTGCACTAGCTTTTGACAAACCTTCAGACTTACCTGAGATTTTAGAATCTTTATCTGCTAACCAAGCAGCAAATTTCGTTTCAACTTGCTCTGCAGTTAAAGCTCCTTTTGTAACTCCGTTCAACAAGTGATTCTTGTGTAAAACTCCTTTGTAAGAAAGAATTGCACGAGCAGTATCACTCATTTCAGCTCCTGTTTGTACCCAATGAAGCGTACGCTCAAAGTTGATATCAATTGTTGCTGGGTTTGTGTTTGGATTGTAAGTTCCTAATTTCTCGATAAACTTACCATCACGTGGTGCACGAGCGTCTGCAGATACCAAATGAAAGATTGGTGCTCCTTTTTTACCGTGTCTTTGTAATCTAATGCGTGTTGCCATTACTTTGAATTATTTGAGGTACGAAACCTCGGTTAATATTTATTTAAGGGTGCAAAGATACACTTTAATCCGAGACTAACCCTATTTCGTTAGCTATTTACACTCTTTTCCTTCATTTTTTATGAATTCAATCGCTCAAATGGATACTATATCAAAATATACTAAGCTGAAAAAGATGAGCTAGAAATCAATATATTTGTAAATTTAATCAAGTTCCATGAAAATTAGCGGTTTTACGTTTATAAAGAATGCTCTCATTTATGACTACCCGATAGTAGAAGCAATTCAATCTATACTTCCTTTGTGCGACGAGTTTATAGTGGCGGTAGGTAAATCGGATGATGATACACTTGCGCTAATCCAAGGAATTGATCCCTCAAAAATAAAAATTATTGAAACAGAATGGGATGAATCATTGCGAACTGGAGGATTTGTTTTAGCGGAAGAAACCAATAAAGCACTGCGTGCAATTTCAATAGATTCAGATTGGTGTTTTTACATACAAGGCGATGAAGTGATGCACGAGAAATACCTCCCAATTGTGCGCGAAGCAATGCTAAAACACAAAGATAATCTTAACGTGGATGGGTTAGTTTTTGATTACCGACACTTTTACGGTTCTTATGACTACGTAGGCGTTGCATCTAAATGGTATTTGAGTGAGATCAGAGTTATTCGTAACAAAGCTTCCATCTATTCCTACAAAGATGCGCAAGGCTTTCGGAAGGATGATGATCAAAAATTAAATGTGAAATTAATTAATGCAGAGATCTATCATTACGGATGGGTGAAGGAACCTTCTGCCATGCAAAAAAAGCAAGAGACTTTTAATAAGTTGTGGCACAACGACGAGTGGATCGAAAATAATGTGGTAAAGTCAGACACTTTTGACTACAAAGCGAATGTTTCTCAATTAAAGCGTTTCAAACACAGTCATCCTGAAGTTATGAAAGAAAGAATCAATAGAATAAACTGGAAATTTGAAGAAGATCCCAGCTTTAACAATAGTTCCATTAAAGACAAAATGAAGCATTTTCTTAAAAAATACCTTGGAATAAATACGTATTATAAAAACTATAAAGTAGTCTAATTTCGCGTAAGTAAAATGTATTCAGAACAACGGTCAATCTTATTTGAAAAAGTGCGTTTGCAATTTGCAGAAGACATTACTGGACATGACTGGTTTCATATCGAGCGTGTAATCAATATGTCTTTGTTTCTACAAAACGGAACGAGTGCAGATAAAGACATTGTAGAAATAGCAGCATTGTTGCACGATATAGCTGATCATAAATTTCATGGAAATGATTTTGAAATTGGCGGCATTACGGCTAAAAACCTTCTCACAAGCTTAGGCTACCCAATACCATTCGCTGAAAAAGTGGCTTCAATAATTCGACAAATTTCTTTCAAGGGAGCTGGAGAAATGGAAACAATGGATACATTAGAAGGAAAAATTGTTCAAGATGCCGACCGATTGGATGCTATAGGCGCTATTGGAATTGCCAGAACTTTCAGCTATGGTGGCGCGCATGGTCAACCATTTTTTTCACCTAACACCCCACCTACTTTACATCAGAGTAAAGAACATTACGCGGAAGACAAAAGTCATACGATCAATCATTTCTACGAAAAACTACTATTGGTTAAAGACCGAATGAATACTGAAAAAGGCAAAGAAATCGCACGTGAACGACACCAAATATTAGAAACGTTCTTATCGAATTTTTATAAAGAATGGAATTTCAATAACCCTAACAATTAATACATGATGAATAAAAACTACACCTTAGGAATAGATATTGGCGGCACGAATACAAAATTCGGATTAGTTGACGCTGAAGGTCATGTCATGCAAGAAGCACATGTAAGTACGCCTGAGTATGCCACAGCAAATGAGTTAATTCTTGAAATATTTGACTGGGTTAAACTTAATTTGAATGGCAACACTTTACAAGGAATTGGGATTGGTGCACCAAGCGCCAATTTTTTCACAGGATGTATTGAATATGCCCCAAACTTAAGATGGAAAGGAATTATTGAATTAAAGAAAATTACGGAAGACATTTTTAAGTGCGAAACGGTCGTCACTAATGATGCTAATGCAGCAGCTTTAGGAGAAATGATGTACGGTTGTGCAAAAGGCCTAACCGATTTTGTTGAAATCACATTAGGAACTGGCTTGGGAAGCGGAATTATTTGTGCAGGTAAATTGCTTTATGGTCACGACGGAATGGCTGGAGAATACGGTCACATTAGCATTGACCCTAATGGCAGAGATTGTGGTTGTGGGCGAAAAGGCTGTTTAGAAACGTATGCATCTTCCACCGGAGTTACGCGTTCTATTAAACTGTTAGAGCATCCATCAAAAAGCACTTCTAAACTATTTTTGCTAGAACACCCTAGCGCTAAAGATGTATTTGAATTAGCTACAACAGAAAATGACGAATTTTCAAATTACATCATTGATTATACAGCACAAAAACTAGGGTTTTCGTTGGCTAACTTCGCAGCATTTTCTAATCCAAGCGCTTATGTATTGTTTGGTGGAATTGCCCAAAGTGGTCAATATTTTCTAGACAAAGTTAAAACTGAAATGGAACGCAACATGCTGATCAACTACCAAGGCAAAGTGACGATTTTGCTTTCTGCTTTACACGATCGAAATGCAGCAGTTTTAGGCTCCGCAGCATTAGCATTTCAAGAGATTAAAATCTAAAACTAGCGAAAATTGTTTCGTGTTGGCAATTTGAGTATTAGTTCAAATGCGCCAACCACTCCATCGTATCCACACCGTCGGCAAAATCTGAAATTAATGGCTGTTGCGCCGAACCGAAATTAATATAATTCAACCCCACAATGGCTTGAATTTGCTCTTCATGACGCGTAATGAATTCATTCAACTCATTTTCGTTGAAATAGAACGTATAATTGATCTGAGCTAAAGGTGAAAACAATGCTTCATCTTCCTTCATTATGACAAAATTATTTTCCAAAAAAGGAATCTTATTCATCATCATAATAGCCCGTTGATAATCATAATTATTAGCATATTTGTGATGATTAACCACTTCTCCAAAATCTACTAACGCTTCGAAAACTGTATCCAACTTATAATTTTTAGGCAAAAGCAAATGACTCACATTTCTACACCCCAACCCAAAAAATGTAAAGAAATCTTCACCCAATCGTTGTAAATCCTCCCGAGTTTCTTCCCCAGTTAAAACAGCAACACTAGTTCTATTTTTTCTGAAAACATGCGGATACTTTCCAAAGTATTGTTCGAAATAATTGAATGAATTATTACTCCCGGTTGCAATCACTGCATCATAATCACTCATCTTATAATCCGAGAATATCACCTTATCTCTCAATTCCGGTTCAAACAACACCAACATTTCATAGAAATAAGGAATCAAATGTTTATCATCTGAAGAAAGTTTAACTATAGCTGTGTGACCTGAAAGTAAAACGCATAACATGTCATGAAACCCAACCATTGGAATGTTTCCAGCCATAATAATTGCAACATTCTTACTCGATTTGGGTTCGGAATAGTGTGCACAAAATTCTTCCAATTTTTCTTGTGATAACCAAGTAGCTATTCCGTTCATAGCTTTTAAAACGTTAATTTGTGTGAACCAACCGTTATAGTGTTTTTGTTTTTGCACCATTAAATGCGTGGCATCAAATTCAAGCTCAGTTAAACCACAACTACTTGAATATGAATATTTTTCACTAATGAAATGCATTACTTTTCCAAGCTGAACAAAGGCAGAAATTCGTTTATTTTGAAGACTTTTAAAATCGATTGACATATGTTTTTTATAAAAAATACAAAAAGTGTAAAAGGATTACACAAATGGGTTGTTATCTTTGCAAAGATAATTGAACAAAAAGAATAAATGTCATGGCAATATTGATAACTGACGAATGCATCAATTGTGGTGCTTGCGAACCGGAATGTCCAAACAACGCAATCTACGAAGGTGGAGCGGAATGGAAATATTCTGATGGCACTTCGTTAGCTGGAATGATCACAACCTTAGATGGTAAAGATTTAGTGGCTGATGACGTCTTAGCGCCCGTAAGCATGGATGTTTATTACATCGTTCATGACAAATGCACAGAGTGTGTTGGTTTTCATGACGAGCCTCAATGTGCTGCTGTTTGTCCGGTTGATTGCTGTGTAGACGACATGGACTACCGCGAATCAGAAGATGAGCTTTTAGCTAAAAAAGATTTTATGCACGTTTAACAATCGCTTAGATTGTAACGAATTCTATTTATCTCCGTTTGTACCTACTATGAAGCAATTGTTGATTTTCGTTTTAATTGTTGGTGCTGTCTTCCGAATTGAAGGACAAGAAAATACGAGTACCGTAACAATTTCAAGCTTAACCAAACAATTAAACAACCTCAGAATAGCGGATACTGACTCGTTGAAGGAAGTTGTGAATTTGAAATTTAAATCAGATTTCTTATACTTTCTTGAAAATGAAACCTTTGGTAAGCGAACTTTCGATTCTTTAACTACAGTTGGAAAAATTTGGAGTGACGACGAATTAGTTGGCGTATTTTCTTGGAACATTGAACAAGAAAATCACACGCAAAAATATTTTTCATTTGTACTTAAGAAAAATGAGCGCACTGGAAAAATATTGATTACGGAGCTTATTGATATTAGCACTCAAGAGAACATAAAGCCGAAAGAAGTATTAAATGCTGACGAATGGTATGGTGCTTTGTATTATGACATTATTGATATAAAAAAGGGAAATAAAACGTACTACACACTCTTAGGCTGGGATGGTGGCTATATTAAT
>JAYSRU010000194.1:0-31179 GCA_043720875.1 Crocinitomicaceae bacterium | reverse complement strand
TGATTTGGTTCGCGATGGACTCAACCCAACCATCGACGTAAGTTTCCAAACTCACTAAACCGATTTAAAAATTCTCGAAATTATGACGAATTGGCGCTAATTCAATATCACCTTGTTCTAACGATAGGTGAGTTTTCGCTTTAAATAATCCGTATTTTAGTTCTTTTGTAGGCTTTGGAGGTGTTTCTTTCTTCTTATTATTTCCACGAGAACTGGACTTTTTGCTTGTTTTTTTTGCGGTTTTATCTTTCGATTTGGCTTCTTCTTCGGCATCCTCAATAAATTTTTCTACCAAAGCGATATTAAAGATTGCTTCAGTTTCATTGCCAAGCGCTAGGTTGGTTCGAGCTTTCCAAACTTCTGCTAAATAGATAGATTGGTCATTTTTCCAAAATTTAGCAATGTATTCGAAATTTTTAAGTGCTCCAACATAATCGCGACGCAAATATAGGGCCTCTCCAATGGTTAGCCAGTTTTCATCTATCCATGTGTTGTTTTCAACGTCTTTGGCCCAAGGCTTACTGGCGGTGGGCATAGAGTGGTTTGCAATTACTTTGGTACATTTCGAAATTGCCGTGTCGATTGCAGGAAACAAACCTTTTACTTCTGTTTCGTTGGGTAAAATTTCTAAAGGAAGTAATTCGTAGAAATTGTCTTCATAGTTCGATTCGAATGATTTCATTGACGTGTTCATCAATTCTTCTGCATTCCAATGACCATTATATTTGGCGGTTACACCATGGTACGAACGAGATAACCACGAATTTTTTTCCGTACTACAAGCCCCCAACACAAACCCTATGCTGGTAAGAATTAAAGATATTTGATTTATAGTGGGTTTCATGCTACGATTTGGTATGCTCAGAAACGCAAATTTCATCATTTTATTTTAATTTTTTACTATCGAAATCTATTTGATCTTTTCAACGGTGTGTTTCGAATCCACGTTGAGCAATTTTTTAATTGAAAAAGAGCATAAAAAAGTAGTTGTGCATATGAAATTAAAATTATATTTGAACATGCGATTCGTTTTACTGCCTTTTTATTTGTTGTATAAAATCTATGTAATGATAGTTTTTGTAGTTACTTTAGTGGTGCTGTATCCATTTTTCTTTGTGGTGCTTTCATTTCCAACGTTGAGAAAATATAGTTTCCCGTTGAACATCTTCTGGTGTTACCTTTTTAGAACATTAGCGTTCGTATTTTTGAAATTTACTAAAAAGGCTCCAATGCCAAAAGGCCCATATATCATATGTAGCAATCATGCTTCCTACTTCGACATATTTATAATGTACTCTGTTATTCCGAACCACAAGTTTTTGTTTTTGGGAAAAAGCGAGATATTAAACTATCCGTTAATGCGCACGTACTTTAAGAAATTGAATATCCCGGTTTATCGTTCTGATCGTATTAAGGCTGCAAAATCATTTGTGCGAGCCAAACGCGAAGTTGAAAAAGGTTGGAGTTTGATGATCTTTCCTGAAGGCACGATTCCAGATGAAAAATTACCAAATATGATACCTTTTAAGGATGGCGCTTTTCAGTTGGCGAAGCATTGTAATGTGCCAATCATCCCAATTACCTTCCAAAACAATCATAAATTATTTACCGAACCATCTCATTGGAAAGAACAGGCAAGACCAGGAATTGCGTATGTTCAAATCCATGATTATATTTCAGTGGAAACCATTTCAGAATTAACGGTGAAAGAGCTTTCTCAAAAAGTTTTCGATAGTATTGCTTCGGGATTGCCAAAATAATTTTAATAAGTCATTCTTAAAATAGTACCTTTGTAACATGCAAATCACAGACGAAACAATTCAACACATAGCACATTTGTCGCGTTTACAATTCGAAGGAGAAGAGTTTACAGAAATTAGAACCGATCTTACAAATATTGTTTCTTTCATGGAAACATTACAAGAATTGGATACTACAGGAGTTGAACCGCTAATTTTTATGAACGATGCAGTTAATGTATTGCGCACAGATGAGTCTGCTGTTACGGTAACACAAAAAGAAGCATTGAAAAATGCACCCAAAAAAGATTCTGATTATTTCAGAATTCCTAAAGTGTTGAATAAGTAATTTCACCGTATTATTTTCTATTCAACCATTCCAACCCTTTATAAGCGCTATTGTGCAATACAGTAGCATGATTTTCATGCGGTAAAAAGACAAAAACTTCATTGGAATATCCTTTCGACTTTATTTTCTTGGATAATTTTTTAGCATCCTTTTCCATTCTTTTTCCTTCTTTACCAACGGATATATAGATATGTGTTTTGTTTAAATTCGCTTCATCTTTTAGTAGATCTAATTTCGAAAATAATGACCCATTGTCCCACCATAAACTAGGACTAATGATTATGTAATTGGAAAACAAAGTCGGATGGGTGAATACTATTTCTGTAGCGAGAAGTCCACCAAGCGATTGACCAATAAGCGTAGCGTTAGTATTTATTTTAAAATTTTTTGAGATATGAGGAATCAATTCGTTTGCAAGGAATTTTATGAAGTTATCTGATCCACCGGTTGTGGGAAAATCAATTTTGTCTTGTTCAATGCTGGTTGGGTAATGTAAAATCTCTTTTGCGATCCACGTTCGCGATGCCAATTACTATCGATTCTGGCATTTTTTCAATCATAGTCAAAAATTGCGTTAATCCCGCAATGTGCAAAAAGTCTTCATTTTTTGAACCATCTAATAAATAGATTACGGGATACAGTTTACTCGAATCATTCGAATAGCCATCAGGTAAATAAATGTTTAATGTTCTATTTTCATTTAACTCTTTCGAATAAATCGTTTCGATTGTTCCAATGCAAAATTCTGATGCTTGTGCGCTCAATTTCGGAGTGCTTGCGAAAAGGAAAATTGATAGAGCGAAAAATGATTTCATCTTATGTATTTAGTACACAAATGTAACTTTATTATATTAGTGACGGCCAAATTCTATTAAAACCAAGTTTTGACCTACCTTTGTTGCATGTCTGAACAGAATCAAGAAAACAATTCCCTTTTACCGTCCCTTCGTCCTATTACGGATTGGCTTCCATTAACCATGAAAGAAGTTGAAAAACATGGTTGGGATGAAGTGGATATTATCATCGTTTCGGGAGACGCTTATGTCGATCATCCGGCATTTGGAACTGCTGTGATCGGGAGAATTATGGAGTCTGAAGGTTTCCGTGTTGCCATCATTGCTCAACCTAATTGGAAGGATGATTTCAGGGATTTTAAAAAATTTGGTAAACCAAAATATTTCTTCGGAATTACGGCTGGTTGTATGGATAGTATGGTAAATCATTATACTGCAAATAAACGTCTGAGAAGCACGGATGCTTATACACCGGGTGGTGAAGCAGGTTTTCGTCCAGATTATGCAACAACTGTTTATTCTAATATTCTAAAAGAAATTTATCCTGATGTTCCTGTTCTTATTGGTGGGATTGAGGCCTCACTAAGACGTGTAACGCATTACGATTATTGGAAAGATCAACTGATGCCAAGTATTTTGGTAGATTCAAAAGCCGATATGTTGGTGTATGGAATGGGAGATCAACCTTTAAGAGAACTGTTGGGATTGGTGAAAAAAGGTGTTCCGTTTACTTCTTTGCGCACCTTAAAACAAGTTGCTTTTTTACAAGATATAACAGAAGAATTACCTAAAAATAAAAATTGGGAAACTGTTGAATTATCTTCGCATGAGGTATGTCTTCAGGATAAAATAAAGTATGCGGCTAACTTCAAAATTGTTGAAGTGGAGAGTAATAAATGGGAAGCAAATAGAATCACGCAAGATGTGGGCAACCAACGATTAGTTATCAATCCGCCCTACAAAACAATGACAGAAAATGAGGTGGATCAATCGTTTGATTTACCCTACACAAGAGAACCTCATCCTAAATACAAAAAGCGAGGAGCGATTCCTGCTTATGACATGATCAAGTTCTCTATCAATACGCATCGCGGTTGTTTTGGTGGCTGTAGCTTTTGTACAATTTCTGCACATCAAGGAAAATTCATTGCTTCTCGTTCCGAAAAATCAATCATGAAAGAACTGGATTTAGTAACTGAGTTACCGAATTATAAAGGATATATTTCAGATATTGGTGGACCTAGTGCAAATATGTATAAGATGAAGGGCAAAGACGAAGCAATTTGTGCACGTTGCTCAAGTCCGAGTTGTATTCACCCAGTAATTTGTAGTAATTTGGACACTTCTCATAAGCAGATGACTGAATTGTACAAGAAAGTGGATGCGCATCCGAAAGTAAAAAAGGCATTTATTGGATCTGGAATTAGGTACGATTTATTAGTAGATGATTTCAATAAAAACAATGACGATGGTAATCACGACGAGTACATCGAACAAGTAATTACACGCCATGTTAGTGGGAGGTTAAAAGTTGCGCCGGAGCATACGAGTGATGCAACATTACGCGTTATGAGAAAACCTTCGTTTAGTTATTTTCATAAATTCAAAGAAAAATACGATCGTATTTCTGCCAAACACAATTTAAAATATCAATTAATTCCGTATTTCATTTCCTCACATCCAGGTTGTGAAGAGGAAGATATGGCTAACCTTGCTGCGGAAACAAAAGACATGGGCTTTCAGTTAGAACAAGTGCAAGATTTCACGCCTACCCCCATGACGGTTGCTGAAGTAATTTATTATGCTGGAGTTCATCCATATACTTTAAAGCCGGTAAAAACGGTAAAAACAAAAGAAGAAAAGTTGAATCAAAATCGTTTTTTCTTTTGGTATAAAAAGGAAAATAGAGCTTGGATTCGTGAGCGTCTCCAAAAAGCAAAACGCCCAGACTTAATTGAAACGTTGTTGGGTGATGAAACCAAGCAAGAAAGACAAGTTCCAAAATGGTTAGAAAACCGAAGGAAATAAGCTTATCAATAGTTGATCTTCTTATTATCTTAACCTAATTCCTAATAGGCAAACGTCATCGGTTTGTTCTTCGGTTCCCTTCCAGCGGTTAAATATATCCTCAAAAACTAGATGCTGTAAGGCACATTCCATGTGATGATAGTCTTGAAACATTTGCGATACATTTTTTGTGGTAAATCGTTTGTTTAATTTTCCTCCGAATTGATCTTTGAATCCATCTGATGCTAAATAGATCATAGCTCCGCTTCCGTAAGGAACTGTTTGTGTTGTGTAGTTTCTTTTTTTTTCAAGTTGCCAACCTCCAATTGGAAATCGATTGCCTTTTATGGTTTTTTGCACGTTGTTTTGAATAATGGATAGACTTGACATAGCACCAGCATAAGTTAAGGTTTTTTCTGTCTCGTTAATTGCACAAATCCCTATTTCTAACCAATCATTGTTGAACGGTGATTCTGAACCTTGATGGAATGTTTCTATCCATTTTTTATCCAACTCGCTTAATAAGTCACCTAGTTGTGCGAATTCTTTCCCTAACACCAAATAATTTAGAAAACTTAAAGCTAATACTGAAAGCATAGCAGCGCTTACGCCATGACCGGTACAATCTCCCACTACAAAGTATTTTATGTTGCCTTTTTGACCAATCCAATAAAAATCACCGCTTATTATCCCATAGGGTTTGTACAGAATAAAATAGTCTTTGAACATACGTTCAAAATGTCTTTTGTGAGGAAGAATACCTTGTTGAACAGATTCAGCGTAATGGATATTTTGAAGTAATGTAGTGTTTAAATTATACAGTTTGTCGTATTCGTATTGGGTTATTTCTGAATTGATTTGTCCGTTTAGAGTGGGCATGTTGCTACATATTTAAATGAATGAGTTCCAATATTGACTTTGTAATGTATTCGATGCCAATTGCAATTAGGATCATTCCTATAATTCGAGAAACGGCATTAATTCCAGAGCCTCCTAGCAGTTTGCTGATTAATATGGACGATTTGAGCGTAAAGTAAATAACGACACAGACGGCTAAAATTGCGGCTACATTTATGAAATAATCAATGTTATGCTTTACAGAAGAATTCATGGCAATAAGTAACGAAATAGAGCCTGGACCGGCAAGCATTGGAATGGCTAATGGGGTTAATGATATCTCCTTGCGCGTCAAAATATCAGTTTCTACTTCATTTTTCTCCATTCCTTTATGTTTTGAAAACTTACCAGTTAACAAGGCAAAACCGGAAGAAGTGATGATGAGCCCGCCACCAATTCGCAGTGAGTTGATGCTAATCCCGAAAAAACTCAAAATAAATTGGCCTAAAAAATAGGAAGAAAGCAAGATGACCATGACATTTAATGAGGTAAAAAATGAGGTCTTATTTCGTTCCAACTTCGTAAAGTCTTTGGTGAGACTCGACATGATTGGAACTGTCCCAAGGGGATTTATGACAGAAAATAATGCAGTAAAGATGCTTAAAAATAGTTCCATTTTTTCAACAAAGTTGAGCGCTTTAAACGACTGTAAAATTAGGGGAGTATTAAAACATATTACCCTTATATTACCTAAATTCTATTGGTCTTAGAACTAGTATGTTGACGGGTTCCATACTCTGGGTACATGAACATTTTTCATTGAAAATGTTGCATCGCTATGAGTGATTACAAATAAAGTATATCTTTGTAAGTAAATGTTCACTTTTTAGTTAATATATGCGTGATGGAAAAGACAATTATTTCAAATAGGCAATTAGAAATAATTGATGCTGCTGGAAAAATTCTTACAACTTTTGGTGTGAGTGGGTTAACCACAAAAAATTTAGCTAAAGAATTACAGTTTTCAGAAGGTGCAATTTACAGGCATTTTGCAAGCAAGGAAGAAATAATTATTGCTATGTTAGAATTGCTAGCAGTCAGTATGGATGAACGTTTAACGCGTGTTGTGGCAAATGAAAATTCACCGGAATTAAAGTTTAAGGCCGTTTTTAAAAGTCAATTTGATTATTTTCATGATAATCCTCACTTGGTTGTTGCTGTCTTTTGCGATGGCTTAATGGAGGAGAGCGAAAAAATAAATGCTTCAATCTTGAAGTTAATGGCAGTGAAATTGAAATTTATTAACTCAATAATTAATGAAGGTCAATTAGATGGGACATTTAATCCGAGTATAAGTCTTGACGATCTTACGCATATCGTTCTGGGTTCCTTCCGACTCCAAATGTTTAAATGGAGGGCTTCCAACTTTTCTTTTAACATAAATGATAAAGGAACCGCTTTGATAGAATCGTTATTCACTTTAATTAAAAATTAATGAAAGCTAGACTTATAATAATAGGTTTTTTGATGAACAGTTTTGCAATGTTTGGGCAGTCAAGTTCTTTCGAAATAATCCTTAAACCTGTTTCAATTTCAGAATTGGGAGGTATTCAATCATTTGCTTATGGCCAGCATAATGGATTTTGGCTTATTTTAGGGGGAAGACTAGACGGTCTGCATCGTAGACAACCGTGGGCTGCGTTTGATAGTGCGGGTCATAATACTCAAATTATTGTGGTCAACCCAAGCACCCAACAAAAATGGAGTGCACCAATAACTTCACTTTCAAAAGACCTTCAAGAACAACTTAGTTCTACGAACATGGAGTTTTATCAATCGGGTAATTTTTTATATGTTATCGGTGGATATGGTTACAGTCATTCAAAAAATAACCATGTTACGTATGATAAACTAACTGCAATTAATGTTTCTGCTACCATTGACGCGGTGATTAAGGGTGATGCGTTTGCAGCAAATTTTAGACAAATTTCAGACGCTCAGTTTCAAGTAACTGGTGGCCGATTGGATAAAATTTATGATACCTACTTTTTAGTTGGAGGCCATAAGTTTATGGGTCAATACAATCCATTGAGCCCAGATCATGGTACAGGTTTCACCCAAGAATATACCGATGAAATAAGGAAATTTAATATATTGGATGATGGGAAAACATTGAATGTACAGCATCTTCAATCAATTTCTGATACCAATAATCTGCACAGAAGGGATTATAATGTTACGGCGCAGATATTACCGAATGGTCAAGAAGGACTCACTGCCTTTTCTGGAGTTTTTCAAAAATCGGTAAATTTACCTTTTCTTAATTCTGTCACAATAGATAGTTCAAGCTATAGTATCGACACTAAATTCACGCAATATTATAATCATTACCACTGTGCACATTTTCCAATATATTCTGCTGCTTCGAATGAAATGCATACGGTATTTTTTGGTGGAATTGCCCAGTATTACGACAGTTTGGGTACATTAGTAGAAAATGTAGACGTTCCATTTGTAAAAACAATTGCCCGAGTTACTCGGAATAGTAATGGTGAAATGGCAGAGTATAAATTGCCTATCGAAATGCCAGCATATTTAGGTGCAGGCTCAGAATTGATTAGAAACAAAGCGCTTCCAATTTTTCCAAATGGAGTTATTAAGTATGATGAATTAGATAAAGATTCTACATTGATTGGGCATATCTATGGTGGGATAAATAGTTCGGCTGCAAATATTTTTTGGATCAATGAAGGACTTCACAGTAGTGCGAGTAATCAAATATTTGAGGTTCTATTGGTGAAAAATCCGCTGATTGCTCAAGACAAGTTAAATGAGCAAAGTACGGGATCCCTTAAACTTAAGATAGTTTCAAGCATTACCAGAAAAACATTAAACATTTCTTATACATTGTCGCAAGATACAGGCGTAGAAATTACCCTTTCTATGCTTGGGGGAAAATTGATAGAACATAGGGTTTTCAAAAACCAACGTAAAGGCATTAATTCATTCGAAAGGAAAATAAAAAAGTTGAAGGCGGGAAGTATTTTTTTACTCACCGTGGATACTGGAATTGAAAAAGCAACGCAAATAATAAAACTATAATCATGAAAAAGTTAATACTAGGAAGCTTATTGCTACTTACAGCGGTTACGGATACAATTGCGCAAAATCAGCTGGAAATACCGGATACGTTGAATGGAACTACGTTTAACCTTAATATTTATAAAAAAGTAATTCGTGCGAAAATAGAAAATATTCTGCTATTTTAGCTAATTATGTCTTTCACTCTTTTGGTTTCTGTAATTGGGTTAAACTATGCGAAAAGTTATAAAAAAATTGTTACTCGGTAAGGTTAGTATTAAAGATCGTCCGAAAAGTAACCCGATCAGGAAGTGCCTGCAAAATGTTAAATCCATCTGGGAAAATGATCATCATGAAGATAACGGGATAGAGAAAATATTTCGATTGGTTTTGTCTTCATCTCAATTACTTTTTCCAGGAATTTATATCAAGTATTTAGCAAATATTAGAGGTTTTGAATACCGCGACTTAGTTACAGATCTGTATGTACTTTTAAAGGTGCTTTTCCCTTTGTTTATTTTAAAATTTGGCTGTCAAGAGCATGTGTTTTTAGTTGGTTTGATGGTGTACCTTTTGCTTGAAACCGTGGTCTATATCCCCATGTTGATTTTTGCCTCAGATTTATTATCAAAGCCGAGATCTTACAAAAGATCAATGTTGCTTATTTTCTTTAATTACGTTGAAATTGTGTTTTCATTTGGTGTACTTTATTCTTTAGGTAATTATTTAAACAAGCCTTTTACGCATTGGTTTGATGCAATTTATTTTAGCATTGTCACCTCTACCTCAATTGGTTATGGAGATTATTTCCCAGTTACAACGCATGGTAAAGTTTTAGTAAGTTTTCAATCTTTGTTGTTTTTATTCTTTGTGGTGTTGTTCTTGAATTTCTTTTCCAACAAAGTCAAAACAAAAGGATATTTTGAAGAGCGTGATGAAACACAATGAAGCATTAACGATATTTAAAGCAACAAGAAATGTTTTAACGTAATACTGATACTGCTTTTGTTCGCTCTTTCGTTGCGCATTGCTTATATTTGCTTTTTAATATAAAGTACTTCAATGACACGCACAAAAATAGTAGATGCTTTGGCACTAGTTCCAACGGAACAAATTATAACAATTAAAGGATGGGTGAGAGCTTTTCGATCAAATCAATTTGTTCAATTGAATGATGGTTCCACTATAAAAAATATTCAAGCGGTTGTAGATTTTGAAAATACACCAGAAGCTATAATTAAACGCATTACAACTGGAGCTTCGCTTTCGCTAACTGGTAAACTAGTAGCGTCTTTGGGTGCTGGACAAGCTTCAGAACTTAAAGTTACTGAGATTGTTATTTTGGGTGATGCGCATCCAGATGATGTGCAAAAAACAATTTTGCAACCAAAAAAACACAGTTTAGAATTATTGAGAGAACAAGCTCACCTTCGTTTTAGAACGAACACATTTGCCGCTGTTTTCAGAATTCGTCATGCAGCTGCTTTCGCAATTCACAACTATTTCAACAGTAAAGGTTTTGTGTATTTACACACGCCAATAATTACAGGAAGTGACGCTGAAGGTGCAGGTGAAATGTTTCGGGTAAGTAACCTTGATCCTAAAAATCCACCATTGAATGAAGACGGATCAGTTAATTATTCAGAAGATTTCTTTGGAAAACAGGTGAATTTAACTGTTTCTGGTCAGCTTGAAGCTGAACTTGGCGCATTAGCTTTGGGACAAGTTTATACCTTCGGACCAACATTTAGAGCGGAGAATTCAAATACATCTCGCCACTTGGCGGAGTTTTGGATGATCGAGCCTGAAGTGGCTTTCAATGACTTGGAAGACAATATGAACTTAACGGAAGATTTCTTAAAGTACGTAATCAATTATGTACTTACAAATTGTGTAGACGATTTAGCATTCTTAGACGAACGCGAAAAAGTTGAACAAGCGCAGAAACCAGCAAACGAGCGTGCAGAATTAGGATTAATTGAACGTATGAACTTTGTGGTTTCTAACGAATTCAAGCGAATTACTTATACCGAAGCGGTTGAAGTATTGTTGAACTCTGCGCATTACAAAAAGAAAAAATTCACGTATGACGTATCTTGGGGAATTGACCTACAATCTGAACATGAGCGCTATTTAGTAGAGAAGGAATTTAAATGTCCGGTGATAATAACAAATTATCCTGCAGAGATAAAAGCATTCTACATGCGTCAAAATGATGATAACAAGACAGTTGCCGCAATGGATGTTTTGTTTCCGGGAATTGGTGAAATAGTAGGAGGATCTCAACGTGAAGAGCGTATGGATGTTTTGAAAGCTAAAATGAAGGATTTTCACATTGAAGAAGAAGAATTATCTTGGTATTTAGATACACGTAAATTCGGAACAGTTCCGCATGCAGGTTTTGGATTGGGCTTCGAAAGAATGGTAATGTTTGTTACTGGAATGAGTAATATTCGTGATGTAATTCCTTTCCCTAGAACACCGCAAAACGCAAATTTTTAATAGTATTTAGTACTTTTTGAATACCTATACAACATGGCTTTAAGACAAGTCCTCGGACAAAAATTAGAACAGCGACTCTCACCCCAACAAATTCAATTGATGAAATTGTTGCAAGTACCAACAATGGAATTAGATGCGCGAATTAAACAAGAAATTGAAGAAAATCCGGCATTAGAAGAAGGTGAAGACTTAGATGAAGAGGAAGATTTTGGAGACAACGAAGAGGATCAGGAAGAGTTTGACGAAAAAGATGATGATAAAGACGACATAGACTTTTCGGAGTACTTTGACGACGATACGCCAGATTATAAAACACAAGTAAACAATACGAGTAAAGACGATGAAGAGCGCAGTATGCCCCTTGCCGGTGGACAATCGTTTCAAGAGCGTTTAACAGAGCAATTGCATTTATTGTTTTTGGACGAGCAAGAATTTATTATTGCAGATACGCTTGTTGGAAATTTGGATGAAAGTGGTTACTTGAACCGGGAATTAGAAGCAATCGTGGATGATTTGGCATTTTCATCAAATCTATCGGTAACGTTGGAGGAAGTTGAGAAAATGTTGAAGGTAGTTCAAAGCTTGGATCCTGCTGGTGTTGGTGCGCGTGATTTGCGTGAGTGTTTGTTGTTACAACTTGGAAGTGAAGACCGAGGAGATATTACGCGATTTACAGCGAAGAAAATAATTCAAGATCATTTTGAAGAATTTACGCGTAAACATTACGATAAAATTCAGAAGAAATTAGATATAGAGGACGAGGATTTAAAAGATGCAATTGAAATGATCATTAAGCTTAATCCTAAACCAGGAGGAGTTTTTATGGAATCCATCAAAGGCGCTAATCAACAAATAATTCCAGATTTTAATATTACAGAGTTTGAAGGTAAACTTGAACTTACGTTGAACGGAAGAAATGCTCCCGATTTGAAAGTAAGTAAAGATTATCAAACCATGATGAAAAGCTATTCTGAAGGAGCTAAACAAAGCAAATCAGATAAAGAGGCCTTAACTTTTGTGAAATCAAAACTCGACAATGCAAAATGGTTTATTGATGCCATTAAGCAACGTAACAACACCTTGCTTTTCACCATGCAAGCGATTATGGAATACCAACGAGAATATTTTCTTACCGGTGATGAGGTCATGCTTAAGCCAATGATCCTAAAAGATATTGCTGAAATCGTAAGCTTAGATATTTCCACCATTTCGCGTGTTGCCAATAGCAAATATGTACAAACAAATTATGGCATTATCTCGTTAAAATACTTTTTCTCAGAATCTATGAGCATGGATACGGGTGAGGAAGTTTCGAGTAGAGAAGTGAAGAAAATTCTTTCAGAAGCAATCGAGGCAGAGTCTAAGCATAAACCGTTAACGGATGAAGCCTTAGGTGAACTATTGAATGATAAAGGGTATAATATTGCGCGAAGAACGGTTGCCAAGTATAGAGAACAGTTAAATCTTCCTGTAGCGCGTTTGCGTAAAGAATTATAATGGAAAAGTTAGCCAAGGTAATATCCTGGATTTTTTTGCCCATGCTGATGCCAATTTATGCCTTAGCCCTTGCCATGTTTATTCCTAATACCGAATGGGATGGGTACAATGATGATAATCTCTTCGTGATAATACCATTTTTTAAGTATCGCATACTTTTATTGTTTTTGATATTTACGGCCATTTTTCCTGCGATGTTAATTTATTATTTAAAAAAGAATAATACGATTAAAAGTATCGAAATGGATGATAAGTTAGATCGAAAAATACCAATTAACTTAACTACAATTTTTTGTTTTGTTTTGTTTGTGATGTTGTGGTATAAAACCCGTGGATCCATCTTGCCTTTTTACATTTATGCATTGCCATTAATTGGCGCAATATGTATTCTAATTGTTGGCGTTATTACGCGTTGGTATAAGATCAGTCTACACGCACTCGGTGCTGGGTTTTTAGGAGGATTTCTCTTTTTTTACAGTTACCTAAACAATATGTTTCAGTACGATTTTATCCTATGGATTGCACTCTTGTTAGGCGGAATAATTATGTCTGCAAGAATGTATTTGAACAAACATAGCCTGAGTCAAGTGCTTACTGGTTATGCTTTAGGATTTAGCGCTATGTCAATTGGATTGCTATTGGGTTCGTTGTATTTTGAATAGAACAAAATTTTGATAAATGCACACAGCGTTTACAAAAATCAGGACATAAAAAAAGCTACTCAACGAGTAGCTTTTTTTATGTCTATGTATGAATTACATTCCTTTCAAATTTGTTAAATAACGCTCCAAGTTTATGTTCTTTGCAACATTATTATTTCCAATAATCAATATTTTCTTGATGTTGTGACGCTCAATCCACAAATTGTAATGGGGTAAAGTAACTGCTAACGTACCATTGATGTCAATTTTATGGATTGGCTTGGCATGCTTGTCGAACGAGTCGCGTAGAATTTGATCGTTGTTTTCAAAATTGTGATTTTCGTGAAACCATACCAATCCATCTACCTTTTCAAAATTATCTTCTCCTTTTGCGGCGTAGTTTTCACACGATACATTGTGCTCTGTTGCCCATGTTTGTATTGCTTTTGAAAAGTCTGTGCCTTCGTGTAAAAAAATAGTTGTAACCTTCATTCTTTGAGTTAAATTATCAGTACCAAACTATGTTTGGGGGTGCAAAAATAACAATTCTATTTGCATTGGCAATTATAGTACAGGAAACTTTCGTCATATTCTACAAAACTTTCGATATAATAATGCCTTAGACTGATTAGCACTCAGAATTATCTGTTAATATCTTTTGTAAAAAGAAATTTTGAGTCAATTCATTAAAAGTAGCCAAGAATTTTCATGTAATCATTTGCTGTTTGTTCTTCAGAAAATAATTCAGTTTGAATTTTGTTGTTTTCATCACGGCGAATTAAAATATGTTTGGGTTCTGGAATTAAACAATGTTTTAATCCTCCAAATCCTCCGATAGTTTCTTGATATGCACCCGTATTGAAAAACCCGATATAAAGCGTTTTGTTTCGGTCAAATTTGGGTAAATAAATGGCATTTGAATGTTGTTCCGAATTATAATAATCATCACTGTCACAAGTTAATCCTCCCAGTAAAACACGTTCATAGTCATCATTCCATCTGTTTACCGGCAACATAATAAAACGTTGATTGATGGCCCATGTGTCTGGTAAATTCGTCATAAACGATGAATCTATCATGTTCCACTTTTCACTATCGTTTTGTTGTTTTTGATGGATTACATTAAAGATGGCACCACCACTTTCACCCACAGTAAACGAACCAAATTCTGTAAAAATATTTGGTTCCGGGATATCAGATTCAGAGCACACACGCTTCACTTGTGCTACAATTTCACGTACCATGTAGGAATAGTCGAAATCGAATGCGAGTGATTTCTTAATTGGGAAGCCGCCACCAATGTTTAAAGAGTCTAAAGTTGGACAAACCTTTTTTAAATCTGCATAAATCTTTAAGGATTTTGTAAGTTCGTTCCAGTAATATGCGGTGTCATTTATACCTGTATTGATAAAGAAATGAAGCATTTTTACATTCACTCTTGGGTTGCTTTCAATCTTGTTTTTGTAAAACGGAACAATCTCGCGGTAACGAATGCCTAAGCGGGAGGTATAAAACTCAAATTTAGGTTCTTCTTCAGATGCAATTCTGATTCCAATGTCTAAATCTTTGTCGGTAGCTTTTAGTAAATCGTTCAATTCTTTTACGTTGTCTACAATCGGAACAACATTAAGTGAACCTTCCTCAATAATATTTGCAATATTTTTAATGTATGCCTCATTTTTGAAGCCATTGCAGATAACATATTTGCCAGCTTCTAGTTTTCCGGTGTCACGCAAGTTTTTTACAATATCAATGTCAAACGACGATGAAGTTTCAATGTGTACATCGTTTTTCATTACTTCATCCAGTACAAAGGCAAAGTGAGAACTTTTGGTACAGTAAGCGTAAGAATAGGTTCCAGTATACGCTTGGTTATTCATGGCCTCACGAAACCATCCTTTGGCGCGTTGTATGTTATTCGAAATTTGAGGTAGGTAGTGAAATTTTAAGGGTGTTCCAAAGTTTTCAACCAATTTCATCAAATCAATTCCATGAAACATTAAATGCTCATCTTTTAGATTAAATTCATTTTGTGGAAAATCAAAAGTTTGATCAATTAAATCTATGTACTTTGTTCTCATGTTTTACTGTTGTTTTGCCTATTTCGGACTTATTATTCTATTTGCTTTTGTTGAACGGATATTTTTCAAATTGGTTTCATTTAAAGCAATGATTCTCGCGGATATTTTGAGCGGAGCAAGCCAAAAAATAGCAGCCCTAACAAAATTGAAGCAAATAGAAGGTGCGATACTTGAACCAATCCTGGCATATCGGCATACGCTAATAACACTCCTGAGATTAATTCTACACATAAAATGCCGAATGAAATAGTAATGAATTTGCGTTTCGGGCCTTTGAAATTAAGGTATAGCATGAGTGACATTAATACCAAAACCGCCCAAGAGAAACTGCGGTGAATCAAAAATTCGATGCCTAGCAATGAATCCCATTTGTCTCGCCCTATTCCTTTTTTGGTTAACACATCTATGTATTCTCTTACTTGTGTCCCTAAAAACATTTGATAAAAAGTAATCAAGCAAATGATGATTACCAGCCATTTTAATCCGCCGTTAAGGTTGCTGTATTTGTGTTTTGGTGTCGAAATCATGTGCAACAAGTACAATTGAATTCCTAAAATTACCAGTGCGAAAAGTAAATGAACGGTGATCGTCCAAGGCACTAAATTGGTGGCCACAATGATAGACCCAAACCAACCTTCAAATGAAATAAAGATGAGGTTAAGGAAAGTGAGCAACAATAGTTTTCGATGTTTTCGGTAACGAAGTAAGGCCCATAAGAAAATGATGAGCACAAAATTTCCTGCCAAAAATCCAACCAAACGATTCCCATATTCCGTCCATGTTTTACGCGCATTAAATGCTTGTTCTACGAGCAATGACTTATCCGCTTTGAGTTGTTTTGCGGTTTCCGAAAAACCGATGGCCGTCAATAATTTGGCAAATTTTTCAATTTTCTTCGCTCGTTTTTCGCTGAATTTTTTTTGATATCCTTCCGGAAGTTGTTTAATGTCTGTTGGTGGCACCCATTGTCCGAAACATTTTGGCCAATCCGGACAACCCATTCCGCTTCCAGAAATGCGAACGAAACTACCAGCTATTATTACGAGATATATAAGTACAAGTGATATCCAATTAAAACGAATAAACGAAGCAGAATAATTTTTTGACATGTACAAAATTAAGCATTGGTTTGTTTCCAGTATAACAATTTGCAAAAGAAAATACTTTGATAACAATTATTGTGGTTAATTTTGAATGTATTCGAAAGTAAAATATAATGAAGGTTGGTATTATTGGATTTGGGTGGCTGGGTGCTGCAATTTATGAAAATTGTGTCGCGCATAAGATTTCAATTCAAGTCGGGGTGAGGTCGAATGCAACGTTCACTAAGTTAAAAGCAGACAAACGCGATACATTTCTCCTTAAAGGCGATGGATTTCTTGAAATGCCACACGCAGTTGGCGCTAAGTTGACGCACTTAATTTTGTGTTTTCCGCCACCTAAAACGGCTGATTTCACGGATTATGCTTCACAATTGGCAGCGCTTTGTCACAACCTTTCACCGGATTGTAAAATACTTTTTACCAGTTCAACGAGCGTTTATCCAGATGATGCACGTAACGCAACAGAAGAATATGAGTTGTCGGAAGAGCGAATCAAGAGTCATCCCATTTTATTGGCAGAAAATAGGTTGATCGAAAGTTTTGGTAAAAATATCACCATTTTTAGACTGGGCGGTTTGGTTGGAGGTGCACGGCAACCCGCGAATTATTTGGCAGGTAAAAATTTGCAGCACCCGAACTCGGTTGTAAACTTGGTTGGAAAAGAGGATGTTGTTGAAGCAGTTTCATATTGGTTAAATTTTGGATTGCTTTCCAATCTCTATAATATAGTTTGTCCATTACCCGTAACGCGAGCAAATTATTATTCACAGGCAACTGAACGGTTAAAGTTAGAGCTACCAATAATTTCCTTGGATGATTTGGCCTTATCAAAATCGATTGACGGTTCAAAGATTGAGAAGGAAAACAACTTTAAGTACGTAAACCAATCTGCTTTAGATTTGATTAAAACTTTGCCGATTATTTAAACCCATTATTTCGACATAAGATCCATCCAATCCTTTAATTCATGTATCTTTGCCGAAAGTTTAAAAAACGGTTATGAAAGGTAGATTTTATTGGTGGGAAGAATGGATGGAACGCAAGCATAATTTTGGCGGTGCTACGGACAAACAATTAAATGCAGATAAATTCAATGCAATTTGCGCAGGAACTGGTTTGCCTAATATTCATCAACGTTCAACCTTTAAGTTTAACAATGTTGCAGACGGAGCTTCTCGTTTTGTAGGTAATTCTCCGTCGGGTGAAAAACCTTTTGCTCGAATCTATACACGCTTAGGAAATCCAAATACGGAGTATTTAGAAAAAGTATTGTTTCAATTAGAATGTCAACATATCATTGAGAAAGCATTAGAATCGGATGAAAAAACGCCTACAATTGCTTCATTAGTGTTCTCGTCAGGAATGGCGGCAATTTCTACTGTAATCATGGGCTTTGTGCAAGCAGGCGATGGAATCATTGTTGGAAACGTTTATGGGTGTACAGATTCTTTGATGCGGTTTTTACAAAAACGTTTTGGAATTGATGTTTACTTTGTTGACGCAACAGATCCTGAAAATATCAGAAAAACGTTAGAAGCTCATCCGCATGTTTGTGCGGTGTTAATTGAAACTCCGGATAATCCAACGTTGCAATTGTGTGATATTGAGGCAATTTCTAAACATACAGAAGCACATGAAGCAATGCTAATTGTAGATAATACTTTTTGCTCGCCCTACTTACAACAACCGTTTCGTTTAGGTGCAGATGTAGTGATACATTCCCTTACAAAATATGTTAGCGGACATTCCACTTCAATTGCAGGTGCTGCTTTAGGTCCTTTCGAATTTTTCAGTAACGAAGTTTTCCCAGTCTATAAAGATTTTGGCCCAACTCCGTCTCCTTTTGACAGTTGGTTGAATAGCTTAACAATTCAAGAAATGGGAGTACGAATGGAGCATCAGTGCAAAACTGCACTTCAAATTGCTACATTTTTGGAAAATCACCCAAAAATTGAAAAAGTATGGTACCCTGGTTTGCCGAGTCACCCGCACTATGAAATATGTAAAAAGCAAATGCGAAATGGTGGCGGTATGATTGCTTTTGAAGTGAAAGGTGGATTTGAAGCTGGTGTGAAATTGATGAATTATTTTGCGCAATCTGATACGCCAATGGAGCTTGCAGTGAGCCTTGGATCTGTAATTAGTTATATCGAGCATCCTGCAAGTATGACGCATTCTGCTATTCCGGAAGAAGATCGTTGTATCCGAGGAATTACAGATTCGTTGGTGCGTTTATCTATTGGAGTGGAAGGATTTACAATACTTCGCGATGCACTTGATGATGGTTTGTCGCTATAATTAGTTTAGCCTCATATAATTAGTGGTTTCAAGCAATGGTTTATACCATTCGAATGCTTTTTTGTTAATTCTATCCTAATTCAGGTTTTTATTCGATTTGAAGCCTTACTTTTGAATGATTCAATCGTCTAACGCTTATATGAAGGTATTTTTTTCTCTTCTTTTCATCTTGTTTGGTTCTCAAGCTAAAGCAACGCATATCGTTGGCGGTGAAATGTGGTACGATTATATTTCTCCCGGAACTTACAAAATTTACATCGCTTTATTTCGAGATTGTGCTTCTACAGGAGCCCAATACGATAATCCATTAAGCTTAGGTATTTTTAATTCTGCAAATTCCTTGTTGAGAGAAGTTATGGTTGGTTTTCCTGGATCATCAGCTGTTCCAGTAAATTTTAGTAATCCGTGTATTTCGCCTCCCGCGGGTATTTGCGTTGAAAAAACAATTTATACAACCACAGTAACTAATTTGCCGCCAATAGTTGGTGGATATACCTTGGCATACACACGTTGTTGTCGTGGACCAAATGTTCAAAATTTGATTGATCCTGACAATGTTGGAATTACAATTACCGCGCATATTCCTGGATCTGAAACCGGATTTTCGGTCAACAGTAGTCCAAGATTTACCGGTTATCCACCTTTAGTTTTGTGTGCAGGTCAAGATTTTTCGTTTGATCACTCAGCCACTGATCCAAATGGGGATGTTTTGGTATACGATTTAGTGGCACCTTATATAGGAGGATCTTCTGCAGTTCCAATGCCACAACCTCCTCCAAATCCACCATATTCGTTAGCACCATGGGAAGTTGGGTACTCGGCAACCGTTCCGTTAGGGGCAGGAGCAAATGTTGTTATTAACCCAAATACTGGATTCTTAACCGCAACGCCATCTGCCTTAGGTTTATTTGCTGTTGGGATTCGAGTGCGAGAATATCGTGGTGGAGTATTAGTTGGAGAAACACGCAGAGATTTCTTATGGAAAGTAGTGAGTTGCATTGTGAACT
The DNA here is from genome assembly GCA_043720875.1 of Crocinitomicaceae bacterium. Lineage (GTDB taxonomy): Bacteria > Bacteroidota > Bacteroidia > Flavobacteriales_D > Crocinitomicaceae > JAYSRU01. The sequence goes on along the minus strand of JAYSRU010000194.1, from coordinate 11,243 downwards.
TGGACGCGGTTATTACACCTCAAATAGATTTGGGCTCGCAATACGGGCCATGTACCGGATTGGATATTCAATTCCAAAATGAAAGTATAAACGGGAATAACTTTCAATGGGATTTTGGTGTAACAGGAATAACTACAGATGTAAGCAGTTTAGTTGCACCATCTTATTTATATCCTGGAAATGGGACATATACGGTAACTCTTATTGTCAATCCAGGTTGGCCTTGTTCTGATACAACGACAGAAATATTTACCTTAAGTCAAGAGGTGAATGTATTGATGAAATCACTAGATTCTGTTTGTATTGATGGGAATGCTATCGATTTTGAAGCCTATGGATATTCAGAACCAACTACTGTTTTAACTTGGAATTTTGGACCACATGCCACACCAAGTACAGGTACAGGTCAGTTTGTAAATAACGTTGTTTTTGATACATCTGGTTTCATTCCCGTTTCAATAAATGCTGTTTTTGGTATTTGTGATTCTGATGCCTTAGATAGTGTGTTGATTTACGATCATCCTAAAAATAACTTTAACGTTCCTCCTGGATTGCAATGTGCACCCTTCACCGTTTTGTTTTTGGACAGTACGGAATCTATTGCCCCTTTGAGTTATTACTGGGAATTTGGAGATGGTGCAACAAGTACCTTACCCACACCAACGCACACCTATTTGTTGAGCGGTAATTATGACGTTGCTTTAACCATAGAAACAAACATTGGCTGCATTGACAGCATCCGTTTGTTAAAGCCGAATTTGGTAAAAGTGAAACCGTCACCCACCAGTGATTTTATTGTGTCTCCAGCAATTACCGATATTTACCATACTTGGATATCATTTACCGATATTTCAATTGATGGTGATTATATGAAGTATATCTTTAATGATTCAACAGAAACATTGGATAGAAATACTTCATTCTCTTATTATGAGGGAGGTTACCATTATCCAATGCAAGTAGTAATGAATGAATTTGGTTGTAGAGATACGTCTATTCAAACGATATATGTTAAACCAGAGACTACGATTTACGTGCCCAATACATTTACGCCAGATGGTGACGATTATAATAATGTTTTTTTACCGATCGTTTTAGACGCCAAAGAATACGAATTCATTATTTTCGATCGATGGGGAACAGCCTTTTTTCAAACAAATGACACCAAAGAAGGCTGGAATGGTTGCAATGGTAAAATGAATGCTCCGGATGGAACTTATGTCTACCGAATTCGCTATTTAGATTATCAAACAGAGTTGAGAAAAGAAATTGTTGGCCATTTTAATTTGTTACGTTAAGCATAGCAATTTAGTTGATTGACGCTTAAACCCAAAAATCCAATTATCTTTGCATTCAATTAACATAAGAAGGCCATTGCAAAAGACTTAAATCGAGGCTTTTCGGAAATTTAATTTACGAGTTAACCCTTGTTAATGAGCGAATTATATTACCGATTTAACGATGAGTTAAGGGTTTTGCAAGGGTCTTATAAGCATTTACAAAAAAAATGAAAGTCATTCAACACATACAGGAAGCGAAAGACACGCTTTTTTCATTTGAAATTTTACCACCACTTAAGGGAAAAAGTATACAATCCATCTACGATGGTATAGATCCTTTAATGGAATTTAAACCAAAATTTGTAAATGTCACCTATCATCGGGAAGAGTTTATTTACAAGGAAAGAGAAAATGGATTGCTGGAGAAAATAGCAATTCGTAAACGACCAGGAACGGTTGGAATTTGTGCTGCAATTATGAATAAGTATCAAGTAGACGCTGTGCCTCACCTTATTTGTGGTGGATTTAGCAAGGAAGATACCGAAAATGCATTGATCGATTTACAATTTTTAGGGATTGATAACGTTTTGGCTTTGCGTGGTGATTCGGTAAAGACCGAAAACATTTTTCGTTCGCACAAAGAAGGTCACGCTTATGCGGTTGATCTGATTGGACAAATTACAGAAATGAATGCGGGAACGTATTCGTTGGACGATATTCAATTGGCACCAACAGATTTTTGTATCGGTACTGCTGGATATCCGGAAAAACATTTTGAATCAATGAATTTGAATACGGACTTGCATTACTTGAAAGCAAAAGTAGATGCTGGTGCCGATTATATTGTAACACAAATGTTTTTTGACAATTCAAAGTATTTTGCGTTTGTTGCAGCATGTCGCGAAATTGGAATTAATGTTCCGATCATACCAGGATTGAAGCCAATTAAAACGTTAGAGCACATTCGTTTTCTTCCTAAATTTTTCCATATCGATTTTCCAGAATCATTGTCTAAAGAATTGTTGAAATGTAAGGATAACGCTGCGGTTGAAAAAGTTGGAACTGAATGGGGGATCGCCCAGTCGTTAGAGTTAAAAGCTGCAAAAGTTCCTTGTATCCATTATTATACGATGAGTAATAGTACTCAAGTAAAAAGTATTGCAACTCAAGTTTTTTAAATTATATATAAATGAAATTATTCCTTTTATTCCTTTTAGTAGCTATTAATACGGCATACGCTCAAAAAATTGAGAAGTTGGATAACGTATTGGTTGTAGCGCAATTTGACAAAGAAGAAGACCGATTTTCAATGGAAATTGCGATGACAGAAATGCTTATTGAAGCAGGAATTAAGGCGTATCCGTCATTGAATTTTCTAAAACGTGGATCGAGCCCAAACTTGTTAATCATGGATTCTATCCAAAATGTATTTAAAGCAAAGGGAATTACTAAAGTAATTCTTGTTTCTGTACGTGGTTTTGACACGAAATACAAGAATGCAACTGTGCATGGAGATTTAGCATCGGAGTTAAGTGTTGGGCATTTGTTTCCTATTTTTAGGGATGAAGCAACATCCGTAACTTTTGAATTTAACGTTTATGACGGGTTGCAATTTGCACAATATGGTCAACAACGTATTGGTGCAATTTCGAGCAGAGACGGTACGATGAAAAAGTTTAAAAAGAAAATGAGAAAGAGAATCTCTCGTCGTTGGGTAGCTTAAATTTGACCGCTTTTTTGTAATAAATTCTGAACATACTTCCCTAGAATGTCGAATTCTAAATTTACATGTTGACCCTCTTTTAGGTATTGAAAAACTGTGTGATGATAGGTGTATGGTATAATGCAAACACTGAATTGCGTTGGCATTGAATCAACTACTGTCAAACTTGTTCCATTTACTGTAATTGAACCTTTGTCTACCGTGGCAAAATTCCCGTTATGGGTGAATGTATATTTCCAACTTCCATTTTGATCTTCAACCTGTGTACAGGTTGCAGTGGTGTCAACATGGCCCTGCACTAAATGACCATCCAATCGATCGCCCAAACGCATGCATCTTTCTAGGTTAACATGTTGCCCAATACTCAATTCTCCAAGGTTGGTTTTTGTCAGTGTTTCGGCAATTGCGGTTACTTTATAGCTCAGATTGTTTAAACTCACAACGGTGAGGCAGACGCCATTATGCGCTACGCTTTGGTCAATTTTTAATTCTGAAGCCATTTCGGCACCAATAGTAAAAGTGATATTGGTATTTTCTTCTTCAATGGCAATTACTTTTCCCATTGCCTCAACGATTCCTGTAAACATTTTGTAAAAGTAAGAAAAATGGCGCAATAAAAAAACGCCTGTTAGGTTGGAACAGGCGTTTTTTCGTAGTAGTAACGGTTAGTGTTTCCGTATTTATTAAAAAGCGAGAGGTTTTAGATTCACGTCACGAACGAATTTTACTGAGTTACCAGACATCGTAGCGTGAAAGGCTATAGTTTCAACCACTTTTTGATATTCTTTTTTAAGTTGCATTTTACCATTCTCATCACAGCATTCCATTTTAGACTCAATGTGAGACTTCAATAAAAGCGCCTTATCCAGCTGTTGATTGTATTCAGATTGACATGAACCAAGGCTAAGTAAAAGTAAGAATGTAATCATTCGTTTCATAAATCAAAGATACGGTGACTTTGTTGCTCATGCCTAATTCTTTGGTAATGCTTAGAGTGAGAATGTTCATTCGCAGGCTTATTTTGTTAATTCACTTGTAAAACAAGATCATTTTTTGGATAGAATAGTTCAAAATCTCTGCGTACCTTTGTTAAATGGTACTTATAACAGGCGCAAGTGGTTTGGTGGGATCACACCTTCTTTTGGAAATTCTTCGAAATACGACGGAGGAAGTTACAGCTATGTATCGTGATTTGGCCAAAAAGGAAGGTGTACTTAAGCTTTTCATGCACTATGCACCTGAGAATTATGAAGTTTTGTTTGACCGAATAATTTGGATTCAAGGAGATGTTTTAGATGTTTGTTTTTTGGATGAACATTTTCAAGGTGTTTCAACAGTTTATCATTGTGCTGCCAAAGTATCCTTCGTTCAAAAAGATTTCTTAGCGTTAATGTCTGTCAATAGACTGGGAACAGCTAATGTTGTAAACGCTTGTTTAGATCACGGCATTAAGGTTTTAGCATATGTTTCCTCCACCTCCGCTTTGGGTTCTAAAGAGGGTGAAGTGGTTACAGAAGAAACACGTTGGGAGAAATCGGGCGCAACAAGTGGTTATTCAATTTCGAAATATTCGGCTGAAAAGGAAGTTTGGCGTGGAAAAGAAGAAGGATTGAATGTTGTTGTAGTTAATCCATGTCTAATTATTGGTGCAGGAAATTGGAACGATAGTTCACTTACACTACTAAGAGCAGTTGATCGCGGATTATCATTTTACGCGACTGGTGCAAACGCAGTTGTGGATGCGAGGTTGGTCGCAGCTGCAATGGTAAAACTGGTGTTACAAAAAGTGTATAATGAAAGATACCTATTGATTGGAAGCAACATTACTTTCTTGGCGCTATTTACCGCTATTGCGACGCGCTTAGGAAAAAAGGCACCGCACAGAAAGGTAAGTAAGCTATTAATGGGTGTTGCTTGGCGTTTGGCGTCGTTTGTGGCGTGGTGCAAAGGTTTACCCTCTTCCATAACTAAAGAAAGTGCGAGAAGTGCGTTTTGCACAACTGTATATAGCAGTACAAAAATTAATGCAGTATTTCCTGATTTGAAAAATTATTCCTTAGAGGAAACTATTGACAATGCAGTAAAGGGAAGAATACAATAATAAAAAAACCCTTACCAGTCGAATGACAGATAAGGGTTTCAACAACAAATCCAAGACACATAAAGCAAGTGTCAAGGTTTGAGAATAAAGCCTATTTTGCTAATTCCTCTTTTACAAGAGTGGAAATTACCTTACCATCAGCTTTACCAGCTAATGCAGGACTTAAAATTCCCATTACTTTACCCATGTCTGCTGGCGATTTAGCGCCAGTTTGAGCAATTGCCTTTTGAACTTCAGTGCGAATTTCTGCTTCTGATAATTGTTTGGGCATGTATTCTTCAATGATTTTAGCTTGTGCTAATTCTTCAGCGGCTAACTCAGTTGCTTTTTGCTCTTCGTAGATCGTGTAACTGTCCATACGTTGTTTGTACAACTTAAGTACCACCTTATTTACCGCATCATCGCTTACCTCCGTACTACCTCCGCTTGTAGCTTCGATCAATATTTTGGCTTTGATGTCGCGTAACACCATTAATCTATCCTTGTCTTTTGCAAGCATTGCTGTTTTAATATCAGCATTTATGTTATCTGCTAAACTCATTTTATTGTATTGTTAAACCTTATGAAAAGAAACTCTAATGAAATCAATCAACGTTGTCGTGAAGAAAACGATTATTCGATTTAAGTGAAGTTCCCTCGTCCGTTTTTTCTACAGAAAAACGACTTGTAGTATCCTCTGTTGCAGGATTGCTTTCATCCAAAGAAATGTTTCTTCTTAGGAATGCAGGCTCACTTTCAAGTGTATTTAATCCATCTGAAGTTTTAATGCGCTGGGTTATCGCACGAACTCTTTCAGACCTTTCGTTTGAAAGTTTTTGTTGCTCTTCTGGACTTAAAGTTGAAACACTTGCAACATTTTCAAGCGAATTATTAGTTTCATTGGTATCGTCTAAGATGTGAATGATTCTGTTTTCTTCTAACTTAACTTCTGTTTTTTGAGTAATCTCGAATTCGATCGTTCCTTGAACTGTATCTTCAACTTTTGTAGCACTAGCTACCGTGCTTTCTTCTTTCAATGTTTGAAGGTAAGATTTAGCAGGAGAATGTTGTTCTGCTTCAATTGTAGTTATAAATGGCTCAACATCAGTAACAACGTTTACTGGTGCTGTGATATGGCTAAAAGTTGGACTAGTTAACGGACTAGTCAATTCTTTTTTTTCTGAATTCACTTCAAGAACGTTCACTTTTTGTGCAGGTTCAGTTTCAAAACCGGTAACCGGTTCAGCGTGAAATCCTGTAGCAATAATGGTAACACCAATTTTAGCGCCTAATGTTTCATCATGCCCATAACCCCAAATTACATCAGCACTTGAACCAGCTGCCTCTTGAATGAAATCTGTGATTTCTCCCATCTCATTCATCATCAAATCTTCACCATAAGTGATGTTCAATAATACATATTTTGCTCCCTTAATGTCGTTGTCATTTAACAATGGAGAAGCTAATGCTTTTTGAACAGCTTCAGTTGCACGATTAGTTCCTTCTGCAGTGGCAGAACCCATAATAGCAACACCACTATTTTTAAGAACAGTGTTAACGTCATTGAAATCAACGTTGATAATTCCTGTTACAGAAATTACTTCGGCAATTCCTTTTGCAGCAGTTGCCAATACGGTATCCGCTTGAGCAAAAGCACTTCCTAAAGAAAGATTTCCTGATATTTCACGTAAACGTTCGTTATTGATTACCAACAATGTATCCACATTTTGACGCATTTTTTCCAAACCAATTTCAGCTTGTTCGCGACGTTTCTTGCCTTCAAATGTAAAAGGTACAGTAACAATACCTACGGTAAGAATACCAAGTTCTCGTGCAGTTGCAGCAATAACTGGAGCTGCACCAGTTCCAGTTCCACCACCCATTCCAGCAGTAACGAAAACCATTTTAGTTCCTTCTAATAATTTCTTAATGTCTTCGATATTTTCTATCGCTGCGTTCATCCCAACATCTGGAATTGAACCAGCTCCACGCCCTTCAGTTAAGCTAGTACCTAATTGAACTTTGCTTGGTACGGGAGAAATGTCTAGTGCTTGTTTATCCGTATTACATACGATAAAATCTACACCTTTAATTCCTTCGTTAAACATGTGGTTTACAGCATTGCTACCGCCACCACCAACACCAATCACTTTTATGATTGATAAATTTTCTTTTGGCATGTTAAATTCCATGATCTTTTGTTTTTGCTTTATTATGTTATTCTATTTGTTGCTTATTTCTATACTTAGTCTTCTGGATCGTCAAAGAATCCTTTGGACATTGTTTTTATTTTTCTGAAGAACTCTCCAATTTTTGGTTTCGAATTTTCATCCGTCTTTTCCGTTGGGAAAAGTTCATTGGCGACAGGGCTTGATGTTCCACTTTTCAATTTTTCTAAGTGTTCAAAACCTAACATTACAAGTCCAATACCAGTAGAATAAACTGGACTAGCCATTAATTCATTGGTTTGGTCTGGTGCTAAGTGTTCAGTCGGTAACCCGATGCGTGTATCCAATCCTGTGATAAATTCGAATAATTGTCTCACGTGTTTAAGCTGCGCTCCACCGCCGGTTACAACTAAACCTGCGTACAATTTTTTACTGTAACCAGATGCTTTGATTTCCTCATTTACACACTCAATGATTTCTTCCATTCGAGCTTGAATGATACTAGCTAGGTTGCGAAGGCTAATTGTTTTGTCTTCTCTACCGCGAATACCAGGGATACATACAACTTCATTTGCTTTACATTCAGCAGCCAAAGCCATACCATAGCTTGTTTTGATTTTCTCAGCGTATTTATGCATGATGTTACATCCTTGCTTGATATCATCCGTAATGATATTTCCACCAAATGGGATAACTGCAGTGTGACGAATAATACCTTCATGGAAGATGGCAACATCCGTTGTTCCACCACCGATATCTACTAATACAACTCCTGCTTCTTTTTCTTCGTTGGAAAGTACAGCCGCAGCCGAAGCTAATGGCTCTAGTATCATGTTTTCAACTTCTAAACCAGCTTTAATTACAGAACGGTTGATGTTTACAGCTGCATTGACATGACCTGTAATAATATGAAAACTTGCTTCTAAACGTGCACCCGGCATTCCAATAGGATTTTTAATTCCTTGAGATCCATCCACATGATATTCCTGCGGAAGAACGTGTATAATTTCTTCACCTGGTGATACAACCAAACGGTGCATATCGTCTTCTAGCGCTTGTAAATCAGCTGCACTAATTTCGTCGTTAGCGTTAGGACGCGTATAAATTCCTCGGTGCTTGTATGACTTGATGTGTTGTCCAGCAATTCCTACATAAACGCCTCCAATATCCAATCGGCCTTCGTAACGGTCACTTGCTTCTTGAACAGCAGTTTTAATTGAGTCAACAGTTTGACTAATATTTGATACAACGCCACGCATCACTCCAAGAGATTCACTCTGACCCATGGTAATGATTTGTATTTTGTTGTGTTCGTTTTTTACACCAACAAAACAAGCGATTTTAGTTGTCCCAATATCCAAACCAACCACAACTTCTGTGCTTTTTTTTGCCTTATCGTTTTGTGAATTTTTTACTGACATCTTTTTAGTTCTTTGCTTTATTCTATTTTGTCGCTAATGCGCTTCATTATCTATTTGTATCGAAACTGCTTTCTCTTTCAATTCCTTTTTTCTGCAAACAATTTGATTGTGGTATTTCAAATTGATTTGATCATATTTACTCCATCCTTCAAAAGGCATTGCTTCTCGGTAGAAAATATCAAGCTTGTTGAATTTTTCTTCCACTTCTGCATTTGTTTTAGCGGTGCCAAAAACAATTCTTTGTGCCCCTACTTGCGGAATTAGAATGAAATCTCCGTTTGTTTGTCGGTAGATTTGACCAATTTGAGCCCGGAAGAATGGATGGTTACAAACGTAGTTGGAAATACGATACACATCGTCCAATAATCTATTACTTTTCAATGTAGGATTGTTAATTATGTCATCGACGGTAAATTCATCTTTACGGTCTGGTATATCACCGTTTACTACCACAACGCGTGCAGTATAAAGAATGGAAGGCTTAAGGGTGTGTCCCGTTGCGTCGAGGTAAAAATCTTCACCTAAGTTGTTGTAAATTCTTGCCAATGGTTTTCTGGTAGTAATGTCAATATTCCATTCCGATCCAAGTTTTTTATATACCTCAACGGTCAGCACTTCTTCCATTTTACGGATAGATGTTTCAATTGCATTTACGTCAATTTGGGCATAAGTTTGCCCAGGAAAAATAAGTTGTTGTCTTTTGAGGCGTAAGGTTAGCTCACGGTTATTCAAAAATGCATTCGCTCCGTCTACGGTAATCAATATGTTTGGAGCAAGCATTTCTTGATTATTTTGTCTGCGGTTAGCAGCAATTAGCAGGATGATCACGAGTAACGTGAATCCTCCCCAAAGGCTATATTTTAGTTTTGTGTTCAGGAAATTGCGTTGCGTAAAGGATTAATAATTTTGTCTATATCACCAGCACCTACTGTTAGTATGACTTGATTTTTGCGTTTCAGAATATAATCTACCACAGCGCTTGGCTCCATTACTTGCTGCTTTTGCGCATGGCATAGGTTCAATAATGTTTCACTCGTAATACCTTCAATGGGTAATTCCCGTGCCGGATAGATGGGTAGCAATACTAACTCATCCGTGGCGGATAATGCATCAGCAAAGCCTTGCATAAAATCCCTCGTGCGTGAAAATAGGTGCGGTTGAAAAATGGTAAGAATATCTTTGTCAGGATACATGAGTTTTACCGAGCTCATTAAGGCATTAATTTCTGTAGGGTGGTGCGCGTAGTCATCAATGTAAACAGTATTTGTCGTGCGAATTTGGTATTCGAATCTTCTTTTTACCCCTTTAAATGAACTCAAGCCAAAACGAATTTCTGTTTCTGTGAGTCCGATATATAACGCAACGGCAATACATGCAACTGCATTTTCTACATTGTGAATTCCTGGAATTCCTAATTCGACGTTCTTCCAGATCTCCTTAGGCGTGTGCAGCGTGAAAAAGAATTTACCCTGAGCATAGCTTAATTCATCTGCCCAAAAATCTGACGGTGTATTTACTGCATAATGCACAACATTCGAAGAACTGGTAAGATTTAATCCAGCTTTTATAACACTGTAACCATCGCTAGCGGTCAGGTTTGCGTAGGCTTGAAATCCTTCTAGAAACACTTTTTCGTCACCATAAATATCAAGGTGATCTGCATCTGTTGACGTAATAATTGAAATTTTTGGGGATAGCTGTAAAAACGACCGATCGAATTCGTCTGCTTCGATAACCGTATAGGGCGAAGAAGCGTGAAGAATTAAGTTGCTGTTTGTATTGCTTGAAATTCCTCCCAAAAATGCGTTGCACCCAACGTTAGATGTACTAAGTATGTGTGCTAATAGGGTAGAAGTGGTTGTTTTCCCATGGGTTCCAGCTACGCCTATTCCGAGTGAACTTCTTGTAATCAATCCTAAAACTTCTGCTCGTTTGAGTACTTGGAAATTGTTGTCTAAAAAGTAATTTAACTCACCATGATTTTTTGGAATGGCTGGAGTGAAAACAACCAAAGTTGCTATGGTGTTTTTGAAATCCAAAGGTAAATTGTCTCCTAAGTCTTCATAATGAACTGCAATACCTTCCGCTTCAAGCGCCAAAGTAAGTGTTGTTTCGGTTTTGTCGTAGCCCATAACATTTTTACCCAAACTTTTAAAATACCGGGCCAATGCAGACATACCAATCCCTCCTATTCCAACGAAATAGATATTTGAGTAATCAGCTATGTTTTTGGTTTTCATGGATTCGTTTTTTATTTCTTAGGGGTATTTAAAAGCACATCTTTTATAACTTTTACAATGTCTTGGGTAGCGTTGGGCTTTGCAAATGATTGCATGTTTTTTTGCAATTCATTCGCTAACTCTTTATTTTCGATTAAGGTAAATACCTCTTTCCATAAGTCATCGTCTGCATCTTTATCAACCACCAAAAGAGCAGCTTTGGCATTTACCAGAATCATGGCATTTTTTGTTTGATGATCTTCTGCCACATTAGGTGAAGGAACGAGTATGGTTGGTTTTTGAACGATACATAATTCCGAAACAGAAATTGCACCTGCACGTGAAATAATGA
>JAYSRU010000193.1:0-3555 GCA_043720875.1 Crocinitomicaceae bacterium | reverse complement strand
ATGACGAAGACAACAACTTGCGTTGGACACCAGGAAATTTGGAAAACCAAACACCCAGTGAAAAAGTTGTGTATTACAGTAAACCCATAAAAGTACGCGCAGGTTGGGACATTGAAGTATCATTCTAACGCTGAATTGCCATGGAAACCACACAACACGAAGCTCAGTTTAAGTCTGCCTTTAAGGGGTGGAAAATAATTCTTGCACTCGCAATTGGCTTAGGTTTTACGGGATGGACGCTTTTCAACGCGCTCCACAAAAAAGAATACATTGCGGTCACAACCAACGGCACACACCAATGGATTGACGGCAATCACAATAAAAAAATAGACAAAAACCTGAGTATTGATTTTAAGTCATCTCAACACGGAACGTATATTGAAAAACAATTAGGCGATGTTTTGCTCGAAATAAAATGGACTGGCACCAGTTTGTTTTGGGTGATTATGGCGATGTTATGCATGGTTGGGCGAGATTTGGGTTATATGATTCGCATCCGAATTCTCACAAAGAACGAATTAACCTGGAAGGGATCTTTTTACACGATTATGCTTTGGGAATTCGCTTCGGCTATTTCTCCCGGAGTTGTAGGCGGAGCAGCGGTAGCCATGTTTATTCTCAACAAAGAAAAAATTGCCTTGGGTCGGTCAACCGCAATTGTTGTCATTACCGCATTGCTTGATAATTTATTCTATGTTTTGTTGATTCCAATCGTTTTCATAGCACTGAAGGGACAAGGACTTTTCCCCGCAAACAGCGCACTCAACATGTCGGTGGAATATGCTTTTTGGATTGGTTACAGCATCATGGCGCTCATCTGTCTCGTTTTGTTTCTGAGTATTTTCAAATTTCCACGTTTGCTTTCGTCACTTTTGCGCGGTTTATTTTCCCTGCCTTTTTTGCGTAAATGGAAAGAAAGCGCAGTAAAAACAGGTTTAGAAATTGAGACAACGAGCAAAGAATTTCAAAAAGAACCTAAAACCATTTGGTTAAAAGCGTTCGGCGCCACCTTACTTTCGTGGACTTCCCGTTTTTTGGTTATCAACTGTATCATGCAAGCATTCATTCAATTGGGATGGTACAAACACTTACTCATTTTAGGAAAACAATTGGTGTTGTGGTTGTTTTTGATTATTTCACCCACACCCGGCGCAAGCGGCATCGCTGAATACGCTTTTAGTGAATTGTTAAGCGATATTGGCGTTTCTGCGCTCCTTATTGCGGCTTTGGCAATTTTATGGCGTCTAATCTCTTATTTTCCCTATTTGTTAATTGGCGCGTTATTGTTGCCTAGGTGGTTTAAGCAGCATTCGGATACGAAAAGTGCATTGGGAAAAGTGAAGCTTTGAGGTAAAGTTTATGAGTAGAAACGAATGTGTATGATACTTGCACAAGTGGTTAATTTCTTTGTGTTACAATATGCCACTTTCGGGTATAACCTAAAAAAAGCCTTTCTATTCCAACCTGTTTCATACTAACAAATTCAATCTTCTATTATTTGTAATTGTCTTGAATACTTTTAATTATAGTTTTCTAGGATACCCATATTGCCCATAACGGTTTGGTGGCAGGAAAAGTTTCGCCTTTCTCGAGTGTAATCGTGCGCCATTTATTTTTACCGAATGTTAGTGCCATTTATTTTTCAACAGGAAAGTTATTAGCAAAGAATAGAACTTGTTCGTGATATTTATCAAGCATTTCATCGAGTTGCTTAATCTCCTCGTTTTCAGGATCGTTTAAAAAAAGCAAAATTATTGCTGCTCTGCAACTTTTAATCTTGTTTAATTCTTTATCTTGAAAGACCTGAATTTCTTCAGCATGCCTAATTGTTAACGACTTTTTAAATTGCGATAACTTTTCAATTTTATCACTTCCTTTCTGAACAAGTTGTTTAACATACAGCGGTAACTTTTCTTTATCCTTCATAGAGCGTTATTTATTTTTATTAATAGCCATGCATATCATTTTTGGTATACCTGTCTGCGTAAATATTTTTTTCAGATAAATATTTAGAGAACCCATCTAATCCCGGGAAGAGAGTTGAAGAGTTTATATTCATACGATCTAATCTTTTTAAGATGTCTTTTTTTAAATCTCCTTTAATTTTGATTTTGATAAGTGTCGGATCATGCGAACCTTCGGGTAAATCTTTTGGCAACAATTTCTCAATTAGGCACTCTGTAGTTGTATGATTGAAATTGCTAATCAGAAAAAGTCCTTGTTGAGCATAAAGTCGTTTATTTACTTTAAATGGTTCAACAATGAGTGCGACATCATCTTGATGATTATAAAAGACTTCATCAAACACCTTACTGTCTCGTTTTACAAATCTATTTAGCCAATTTATATCAAAATCGAGTTTACTTCGACTGAGAATATTTCGTATAGATGCTGACTGTAGGTTACGATGCATGAATGCATATATAGCACCATCTCTAACATTACTTTCTCCATGGAAACATTGTGAAGCCGCAAAATACAAAGCAACATAGGGTGATTTTGTTATATCAATTAATCTTGTTGGCACACCGTGGTGTTGCATTAAAGATAGAAGCTCAAATTTGTTATTAGGATGCGATTCAACCGGTAAATATTCATGAATACTTCTTTGAAATTCATTGATTAACCAGTTTTCCGTTTGATAATGTCTAACCGACCTCTCCAAACTCGACTTGAGCTGATATGAAAAGTCAGCAACTCCACGAAACAGATACATCTCCGAAAGTTCTTCCATCAATTGAAAAATATCTTCAATGGACTCTTTTTCAACCAAATTCAATGGGTTTAGTTTGAAGTAATTTTCTTGCATGGCCTTATTAACTCTAACGGCAGTCTGTGAAAAAACGCACATTATTTAGTTCATAAATGTAGTAATTTAATTGTTTATGTATTGTGATAATTTCTTAAATTGAAATGGACAGAACAAACACAAAATTTCTTACCGATTTCCAATCTATGAGAGACCATCTACTCAATTTATTCATTGGACACATTATTAACTAAAATATACGTAATTGCCTTCGTTTTATTCATCATTCTGCGTTAATATCAATTTGATAATAATACTTAAGTAGACCGCGCTCATCAACTATTCTAATTTTATATTCATTAAAATAATTAAGGATTAGTTCTAAATTCTCTTTGTCGCCGTAACTAAAATTGATTCTTTTATCAGAGCCCTTTATCTTTACTGATAGACTCAATGTCAAAGTTGGACGAGGGTTGACTATTTGCAAATAATCAACCTTACTCGGCGGAATTTCAACAGTTTTAAATAAAAATTTTTGACAAATGTAATGCTCATTAAATATAACAGTATATACGAATTTCGAATAAATCCAACCCGCCAATATTAGAAAAAGTATACCTGCAAAAAGATGGTAAAGTAAGCCGAAACAAATGACCATGAGCACAATCCCTGTTGCAACATAGTCAGTAAAATTATCCCAAAGACTTGGTTTAGACTTCAATACTAAAATATTCTTGCATAATTTCTACAATTTTATTTGCCTTTGATTTTCTAGCTTTACTGAAAATTTCTTTCTCTGAATAAAA
>JAYSRU010000192.1:0-10253 GCA_043720875.1 Crocinitomicaceae bacterium | reverse complement strand
TTATTTCAAAAATTCAATGTGACTTCTATGCAATTTTAAAGATCCTAACTGTTCCATTTTCTTTAAAAGTCTAGAAACAACTTCGCGAGAAGTATTTAAATCGGACGCAATATCTTGATGCGATATTTTAAGATCCGTACACTGACACACTTCTTTTTGTCGCTTTAAATAAAACTCCAACCGTTCATCCATCGCTTTGAATGCAATGCTGTCGATAACTTGTAGCACTTCATCAAATCTGCTTCTGTAGGTTTCAATAACAAACTCATACCAAGAGCGGTGTTGCATCATCCATTGATCCATCAATTTAAGTGGAACTAAAACAACCTCAGCAGCTTCAACAACTTTGGCCATGATTTGACTTTGTTCCGTTTTAGTTGCACAGATCATACTGATAGCACAGGCTTGCCCAGGAAGCAAATAATACATAAAAAACTCACCGCCATCGTCGTCTTCACGATACACCTTTATTTTACCCTTTGTAACCAAAACCGTATTTTTAATATACTGTCCAGTACGCATAATCACCGTTCCTTCCTCAAAAGTTTGAACAGTTGCATTCGAGTCAATCTCATCCAATAATGGTTGATTAAATCCGGGGAATAATGAAGAAACGTGTTCCATTTGATTTATTATTGATCTATTTATAATTTGATTTTTTTGAAACCATTCCAAGATGAAATTTCTTTCAACGTATTAGTTGCATCCAAAGTACGCTAATTTATTTCATATCAGATACAGATGAATTTCTTTTAAAAGTATTTGTCTTTTAAAAAAAAACCTTATAATTGCACTGTCGCATTCAGACAACGACCCATCATTACGGGTTCAACTCCACAAAAAACATTTCACAGAACACAGTTGTATGACAATAAAAGAACTAGAAGGCAAAAAGCTTCCTGACTTAAGAGAATTAGCAAAAAATGCAGGAATCGCTAACGTAGAATCGCTCAAAAAAAATGAATTAGTTCAACTTATTTTTGAAACTACCCTAAGCGCCTCCATTGAAACTCCAACTGAAACAACTGTAAGTGAAGCAGGTGAAAAGAAAAAACGCACCCGCATTATTAAGGAACCTGTTTATGTTGTAAAGGATAAAAACGAACCTGTAGCCGAAAGTTTACCTGAACCATCAATTTCAACTGAGGAAGCAATTGCTCCCGAGGAATCAAACGCTCAGCCAGATTTGTTTACAACCAATGCTGCACCTGCTGAAACTGAAGCAATAACTGATGCTCCAAAAAAGCCAGTAAAAACAGCTAAGAAAAGTACAAAACAAACGATTACAGCAGATGGTGATGCTACTATTCCTCCTGTAGAAACAACCGCGGAAGCTCCAGCTTTCCTATTTTCAGAGAAAACTGAAGGAGAAGTAGAAGAAAATCTTGAGCCTAAGGTTGCTCCAGAAAGAAAAAAAAGCAATCAAGAATTATTTAGAGAATTGGCGCGTAAGAAAGCGGAGAGTTTAGCTGCGGCTAATCTTGAAGCAGGAATTACTGCTCCAGTTAGTGAAACTAAAAATACAGAGGCAAAAGAAGTTGATGAAGCTGAATTGCACCGAGAAAATAATCGTAAAGAACAATTAAGACTTGTTAATGAGCAACGTATTGAACAACAGCGTCAAGCTGAGCTTAAAAAACAAGAACAAAAGAAACAAGAAGAAGCCTACGACTTAACAGGAATTGTTAGATCTGAAGGTGTATTAGAAATTATGTTGGATGGCTACGGTTTCCTTCGTTCTTCTGATTACAACTACCTTGCTTCTCCAGATGACATCTATGTTTCAACAAATCAAATTAAACAATGGGGTATAAAAACTGGTGACACTTGTGTTTGTACAATTCGTCCGCCAAAAGAAGGCGAGAAGTTTTTCCCAATGGTAAATATTGAAAAAATTAATGGTCGCGATCCATCATTTATTCGTGATCGCGTACCTTTCCAATACTTAACACCTCTTTTTCCAAGTGAGAAATTTAAATTAACTGGGCACAAAGACGAAAGTTTATCGACCAGAATAATGGACTTGTTTGCACCAATTGGAAAAGGACAACGTGGAATGATTGTGGCGCAACCTAAAACAGGTAAAACCATGCTCTTAAAAGATGTGGCCAATGCGATTGCTGCAAATCATCCTGAAACTTATTTGATTGTTTTATTGATCGATGAGCGACCTGAAGAAGTAACAGACATGGCACGTTCGGTAAATGCTGAAGTTGTAGCATCTACATTTGACGAGCCGGCTGAAAGACACGTAAAAGTGGCTAACATGGTACTAGAAAAAGCAAAACGAATGGTTGAATGTGGCCATGATGTTTGCATTCTTTTAGATTCAATTACACGTTTGGCACGCGCTTACAATACAGTTTCTCCAGCATCTGGAAAAATATTATCTGGTGGAGTTGATGCCAATGCATTACACAAACCGAAAAGATTCTTTGGAGCTGCGCGTAAAATAGAAAATGGCGGTTCATTGTCAATTCTTGCCACAGCTTTAACAGAAACAGGTTCGAAAATGGATGAAGTTATCTTTGAAGAATTTAAAGGAACAGGTAACATGGAATTGCAATTAGATCGAAAAATAGCCAACCGAAGAATATTCCCAGCCATAGACATTACCGCTTCTGGAACAAGAAGAGAAGACCTATTGGTGAAGAAAGATATTCTTCAACGCGTTTGGTTGTTGCGTAAATTTATTGCTGATATGAATCCTGTTGAGGCTATGGAATTTATGAAAAACCATATGGAAGGAACAAAAAGTAATGAGGAGTTCTTAATTTCGATGAATTCATAAACCTTTTTAATCTTGCTTTCTTAACTGTTATTATCTTTAAGTCATGATCCAGATCTCCACTTCAACACGCTATTTACTTTCCTTGCTTACCGGAGTATTACTTGGCGCAGCCTTTCCTTTTACAGGGAGCTTAACATTTTTGGGGTTTGTAGCATGGGTGCCTTTGTTACTTGTTGAACGTCAATTACACAGTATGCAACGCAATGCGTTCCATATTTTTCCACATGCTTTTATTGCTTTCACAGTTTACAACACAATTAGCACTTGGTGGATTTATAATGCCAGCGGTGGTGGCGCAATTTTCGCGTTTCTCCTTAATGCACTATTAATGGCTTTGATTATCGTGGCATTTCATTTTACCAAGAAAATACTAGGAGATCAAAAGGGGTATATGGGCCTTATTTTTTATTGGATAGGTTTTGAATACATCCACTATTATTGGGAACTTTCATGGCCATGGTTAAACCTTGGCAACATTTTCTCCATTCATCCAAGCTTAGTACAGTGGTATAATTTCTCTGGTGTATTGGGTGGTACCCTTTGGTTGTTACTGGTCAACCTAATTATTTTAAAGCTCGTAGTTAATGTGAGGTTTTTAAAAGAAAATTGGGCTATACAAACTCCCGTAATCATTACCTTAGTCACCCTATTGGTATTGCCTATTGGTATTTCTTTAAGTATGTATTATAGTTATACTGAAATAAAAAAACCCATTGAAGTGGTTATCACTCAACCGAATATAGATCCTTACACCGAGAAATTTTCTGGACCAATTCAAGATCAATTAAATAGCATTTTCGGAATAGCCGACAAACTTGTTACGAAAAACACTGACTTTGTTTTAGCACCAGAGACCGCTTTACCTTTCGAATTTTATGAGGAAGATGTGAAGAATATGATTTATTATCAATTCTTACTGGAAGCCAAAGCCAAATGGGGTAGACCATCGTTATTGATCGGTGCAAGTACGAAAAGATTTTTTCACAAACGCAACTCAAATGCTTCTCGCAAAATAGTAGATGGAGCAAGTTATGGATACGAAGAATCTTACAATAGTTCTATGCTTATTGATCGCTTAGACCACCATCGCTTTGTACATAAATCTAAATTGGTTTTGGGCGTTGAAAAAATTCCTTTTGCAGGCGTTTTTCCTTGGTTAGAAAACCTTGCCATTCAAAACGGTGGAACCTCTGGCACACTTGGAATCGAGACTAAACCGCCATTTATGCGTGCGGAAGGTCATAGTTTTGCTCCAATTGTTTGTTACGAATCTATTTACGGCGAATTTATTTCGCAACAAGTAAAACGTGGTGCAGATGTTCTTTTTGTAATTACGAATGATGGTTGGTGGGGAGAATCTCCTGGCTACAAGCAACACATGTCATTTTCACGTTTACGTGCAGTTGAAAACCGTAGGTCGTTGGCAAGAAGTGCAAACACAGGAATCAGTTGTATTATCAACCAACGTGGCGATGTTGTTCAATCAACCGTTTATGGTGTAAAAACAGGTCTTCGTGGTACAGTTAACCTGAACCATTCAAAAACCTTTTATTCAACGTATGGAGATATAATTGGTAGGATTCTAGGCGCTTTAGGTTCGTTATTTTTTGTATTCAGTATTGGGCAAAAATTCAGGTTCAAATTGAGAAAAGCTTAAGCTAGCTTACTTTATCTCCTGCTGTAAGTTTCTCCAACCTGCACCATTGTACAAATGAGTAAAACCTTGTGCTTTTAACAAGCTCAATGCATATGCGCTGCGGCTACCTGAAGCACAGCACAAAATTACTACCGCATCCTTGTCTTCAATGCCGGCAACTCCGGATTCAATTTGATCTAACGGAATATTTACTGCATTTTCGATATGACCAAATGCAAATTCATCGGCCGTGCGTACATCTACAATCGTGGCTCCATTTTTAACCAAAGCCGCAAAATCGACTTTCTTTTCTGGTGAAAAAATATTTTTAAAAAATTGTTTCATGTACGACTTGTTTTGTAAAATAAATTAAGGAGATCGAAGTAAAAACTGCGCCCGGGATTGCAGTGGCATCTTCCAATTTTTTCAATTGGAAATATAACGGAAAGCCCGATTAGGCGCCCAACTAAAAAAACGTCTACGCCTTCGGTTTCTTTTTGAAAAAAGGTTTTTTACTGCCACTTCCACCACTATTTCCACCGGCAAATTTTGGCTTTTTAGGATTCCATTCCGGACCAGCACCTAATGCTTCCGGCATTACGCAACGTGGGATATTCATTTCAATTAATTTTTCAATTCGATCGAAGCGCAACATGTCTTTTTCATTAATCAAGGTATATGCTTCACCTTTGGTATTTGCTCTCGCTGTACGACCAATTCTGTGTACATAATCCTCAGCATCATGCGGTGCATCGTAATTAATTACCATGTTGATTTCCTTGATATCAATACCACGACTCATAACATCGGTGGCAACTAGAATTCGAATACGTTTTGAACGGAAACCAATCAACACCTCTTCTCGCGCAGCTTGATCCAAATTACTCGAAATTCCTTGCGCTTTAAATCCAAATTTGCGCAAGGCACCAACAATTTCATTGACTTTGCTTTTAGCAGAAGTAAAAATTATGATGCTGTCATATTCTTTGCGTTCGTTAATAATGTGCCGTAAAACTTCATTCTTTTGGTTGTCAAAAGTTAAATATACGTTTTGTGAAACCCCTGCTGCGGGTTTAGACATTGCCAACGTTATTTGCACAGGATTCTTCAATATTTTCTCGGCTAAACCTCTAATTTTTGGCGCCATTGTAGCGCTGAAAAGTAAGGTTTGTCTAGTCTCAGGGAGAAATGAAAATATTTTATTCAAATCATCCGTAAATCCCATGTCCAACATCTTGTCCGCTTCATCCAACACCAAATGCTTCAAATGTTTGAAATTCACATAACCCATATTCAAATGGCTCAATAATTTTCCAGGCGTTGCAACAATGATATCCGTACCCGATTTAAGTACTCTTTTTTGGTCTTCCCAATTTTTTCCGTCACCCCCACCATAAATCGCGATCGATCCAACCGACACAAAGTAGCTTAAACCTTGTATTTCTTGTTCAATTTGAATGGCAAGTTCTCGTGTTGGGACAACAATTAATGTATTGATATTTGTATCTTCTTTGCCCGTAATTTTATGCAAAATTGGCAATATAAAAGCAGCCGTTTTACCCGTTCCAGTTTGCGCACAACCAATAATATCTCGGCCAGCAATAATTTCTGGAATTGCTTGTGTTTGAATGGGAGTAGCCGTATGAAACCCCATATAATCCAATGCTTCAAGCAATGAATCATTTAAGCCAAGTTCAGTGAACTTTTTTGTTTCTAAGGCAGTTACGACCTCTACCGCTGGTGTATTTTCTAAAGCTGGTGCTTCAGGTTTCGCTTTTTCCATAGTTACTCTATTGCCAATACTTAGTTGGGCTTTTAAACAATTAAAGCTCGTCAAATGACAAGCTTTAATTTAGTTTAGTGTTGTATTAACAGTTTCCTTTTGAACTTGTGTGGCAAAAGAAAAATATTACTCTCCGAATTTTTCAATAACTTGTTGCGTAACACCTGTATTGCTAAATCCTCCATCGTGGAAAAGATTTTGCATCGTTACATAACGTGTTAAGTCTGAAAACATACTCACACAATAATCAGCACAAGCAATTGCCGAAGCATTTCCAAGTGGCGACATTTGCTCAGAGAAATTAATAAATTCAGTGAATCCTTTAATTCCTTGACCAGCAGTAGTAACCGTTGGCGATTGAGAAATTGTATTTATACGCACTTTGTTTTTCATACCATAATGGTAACCGAATGAACGGGTGATTGATTCTAACAATGATTTAGCATCTGCCATATCGTTGTAATCAGGGAAAATACGTTGTGCAGCGATATACGTTAGCGCAACAACAGATCCCCATTCACTTAATGCATCTTGTTTGTATAATTCAGCCAATGTTTTGTGCAATGAAATTGCAGAAACATCCATGGTTTGTTGGTAATATTTATAATCATTTTCTGTGTAATGCTTCCCTTTTCTTACGTTTGGAGACATCCCAATCGAATGTAAAACGAAATCAATTTTACCCCCTAATATTTCTTGCGCTTGCGTAACCAAATTAGCTAAATCTTCAACACTTGTAGCATCCGCAGGGATAACTGTAGCGCCTGTAGCGGCAGCCAAATTATTAATTTCACCCATTCTCATTGCAATAGGAGCATTACTCAAAACGAAGGTAGCACCTTCTTCATGACAACGTTGTGCAACTTTCCAAGCAATAGATTGATCGTTAAGTGCTCCAAAAATAATTCCTCTTTTTCCTTTTAGTAAATTGAAAGCCATTTTATTTATTTTAGATCCGAATTTTTACGGATTTGATTTGCACAAAGGTACATTAAATTAAGGTTTCGACAAGTTTTTATACGCAAGCCATTCTCACTGCGCAAATTCGTTTGTGTTTTAGACTTTGGGTAGCGAATTCTTGCTATACGCTTCACTATTCCATCGAAAAAATGGAATGAGTTTCACTGCTATCAAGGCTACACCTCCTCCTTCTTTTAATCGCTGTCTCTAGCAAACCTTATTTTGATTTATATACTTGACACAAGCCCGTGTTTTTTATTTATCGCTATGATCGCTTAAAATTGAAAATGATTAACTGCATATCAAAACAATTAACAATCACTTTATTAACTAATCCATTTATGAGAGATTATAAAGTAGATGAAATTAATAGTTTGAGAATGTTATTTTGTTGATCTACTTAAAATCTAAAATTGGTTGAAAAATCTCAATCATTTTGTTGGCATTAAATCTCAACCGTAGGAATTCAAGACAAATGAAGAACATAGTGAGAACAAGCGAAAAGCTTGTGAAGACTAAACAAAGACCGGGTAGGTCGTATTGTGAAGGAGAGTTTGAACGAAGTGAGTTTCGGTTTCACGTTCGTAATGTTGGTAGAATTCAAGGTCGAAATTTACAGCCTTGATTTTTTCTTTTATTCAGTTTTTTATTTTTTTTAGATTTGTCTTCATGAAACGCTTCGCTAAGTTGTTACTTTTCTTTTTGATCAAGCAAGAATAAGCGAAAGCTTGTGAAGACGAAGACTAGGGCAGGCAGCCCGTACAGTCGAGGTAAGAAAAGTAAAAATTACAGGCGACGCTTGTAGAATTATTATTTTAATCGGACAACAATGATTTCTTATATTTGTCACGCAATGAAAAAAGGCGATTCAAAACGATTTTCTTTTCGAACCATATTGACTACTCAAATTTTGGGTATTTTTTTCGTTTGTTCCACTTTCCAACTATACGCACAGAGTTACCAAGCCAATGGTTTTTCATTTGGCTTAAGTGCAAACATCACCCTCGGTTGTCCCATTAATAAAATCGGATTCAACCTTGGACTTGCTTACCGAAAGGATTTTGCAGTTGCGCATGCTGGCAGCAACTTCGACTACAACTTCACCGCACTGGGTACACGAAAACATTTTGTTCAAAGTAAAAACACAGTAGGCTTGCAGTTCTATGCTGGCAAAAAAAATGGAATCGAAGAAATACCGATCTACACCCTCAATCGTTTGTCAACGCAGCAATTTGGATTAGGCTATACTTACATTTGGTTTTTAGATAACACCAATTCTTCTCAACGCAGCGGTGCATTTAGTTTGTTTATTGAAAGAACTCGAATTTATTTTGAAAACGACATTTTTGCTGGTCAAGGATCTGATCGTTTTCGCACAGGGTCCGTATTTGTTCAATATTCACAACCCACTATCGTGAATCACGTTCAACAATTAACTCATTTTCAACTTGGCATTAACCTGTGGACCGGAAACACCAGAGGCGTTTCGAGTGCTTTTGATAGCACGCAAAATTGTACCTTTAAAAATTTATGTCATTCTGTATACGGCAAAACGAGTCATGGAATTTTTTACATTGGCGTGGCACAACAAATAACCAACTTGCATCAATTGGGCGCTAAAATTGGTATTGATTCAGAAGTGATCCGCAATGGATTTCAAAACAAGTTGTTTCACGATTTGAGTTTTATTCCGAGCACAAAAGTAAATAGAACTGCTAATTACCCCATGTTGGATAAAGAGGGCAACCCAACGTTTTCGAAAGCAAATCGCCGCAAGGATAGGCTATTTTTTATTGGAGGTTTAAATTTAGATTGAGTAAAAATTGTTGTAATTCAGTCCGAAATTATTGTTTCTTTCCTTTCACCGTGCTCACTCTGTTTCCACTTTTCTTTGGCGGTTTAGCTGCGCTTGCTTTTGGCTCCACTTTTTTACCATTCCCTTTTGCCGAACGCTGTGCATTCGCAAACTGAACATTTTGAGTAGACTTTGGACCTTTTGAAGTTGGTTTACGGTTTTTAAATTCTTTCGCACGTGCAATTTTCATCATGTGCTCATATTCCAACTGTGCCTTGCTTGGCTCAGCATTTTCAACCACTTCCTTTTTGGCAGCAGTTATTTTTTTAAGCAATTTAGTTTGTTCAACTTCCGCTTTTTGTTTAGCAATAGCATCGTTTCGGTTCGATTTTGAACTGTCACTTCTACTCCCTTCCAATTTCGCGAATAATCCTTCAATTTCTTCGTAATGCAATTCTCTGTGTTCACCTAAACCAAGTCCTTTTAACTCCAAATGCATGATCCTTGTGCGTTCTAACTTCACCACTTCAAAGCCAAAATGTTCACACATTCTTCTAATTTGTCGGTTCAATCCTTGAATTAACGTAATACTAAAGATGGTTGGTGTAACCTGAACCACTTTACATTTCTTGGTCACTTGTCCTAAAATCGGGACACCCGTTGCCATTTTCTCAATAATCTGTGGCGTTAACAATTTATCTACTGTCACCAAATATTCTTTTTCATGCTTATTACCCGCACGCAAAATTTGGTTTACAATGTCTCCATTACTGGTCAACAATATCAAGCCTTGTGAATCTTTATCCAATCGTCCGATCGGGAAAATTCGTTCTCCGTAAGAAATGTAATCGATGATATTACTTTTATCCGACGCGTCTGTTGTACTCGTAATTCCAACAGGTTTGTTGAATGCCAAATAAACCGCATGTTCCTCTTTTTTTGGTTCGATAAACATTCCATTTACCATAACCTTGTCACGTTTTTTTACAACGCTACCCACGGAAGCAACATTACCGTTAATCTTCACCATGCCTTTTTCGATTAAGCGATCTGCTTCACGACGCGAACACATTCCACTTTCACTGATGTATTTATTAAGACGAATGGATTCTAACATTGGGTTTTTTATTTTGACAAAGGTAAAGAAATTAAAGAGAATCAATAATAACGCGTCCCAATCAGATAGTTCTTCACGTAATCTTCAACTCCTTCTTCCAATGTATAAAATGGAGTGGTGTAACCTTGACCGATCAATTTAGTCATATCCGCTTCGGTGAAATATTGGTAC
>JAYSRU010000191.1:0-3652 GCA_043720875.1 Crocinitomicaceae bacterium | reverse complement strand
ATCTATTTCCAATGATGTTTTAATGCCAACCTCAGATGTCACACCCAATGGTTTAGCAACTGCAAGTTACATAAATAAAAACGGAGTTATTCTTGGTGGTGATGTTTTAGTTATTCGTCAACAAACAAAAATTTTAGATGGACTTTTCTTTGCCTATTATGTTTTTCAGCACAAGGAGAAAGTAATGAAGTTGGTTTCAGGTTCAACAGTTTATCATCTTTATGGTTCTGATATGAAAAAAATGGAAATTGATATTCCTTCAATCCAAGAACAAACAAAAATCGCAAATTTCCTTTCTGCCATTGATAAAAAAATAAATCATTGTAACACGCAGATAAAAAAAACAGAACAATACAAAAAAGGATTATTACAAAAAATGTTTTGTTAGATATGGAATGGATAAAATACAAACAACACAACGAATGAAATAAAAAACGATGTCCGATAAATTCAAAAACAAATACCGCATACCATCTGCCCGTTTGCAAACGTGGGATTACGGCAGCAATGGTTCGTATTTTATAACCATCTGCACCAAAAACAGGCAACATTTTTTTGGTGAAATATCCAATGCTGAAATGCAATTAAATGAAATGGGAAAATTAGCAGAACAATATTGGGTTGAAATTCCCAATCATTTTCCCTTTATTGAATTGGGCAATTTTGTGGTAATGCCTAATCATGTTCATGGAATATTGATTATTGATAAACCGGATACGAATGCCGCCATCGTTGCCCCCGTAGTGACGCCCAATTTGGGCGTCTCTACCACCACCGAAACGACCACCACCGAAACGACCACAACCAATCGCACCATCAAATCAAAAACCGGTGGCAAAAACGAAAAATGGAAACCGGAAACAATAGGCGTAATTATTAACCAATACAAACGTGTTGTTACAATTAATACACGAAAAATCCACGCAGATTTTGAATGGCAATCCCGTTTTCATGACCACATCATTCGTAATGCAGAATCATTTGAACGTATTCAAAATTATATTGCAAACAATCCATCAAATTGGAAAGAAGATAAATTTAATTCCTAATGCCTAAACAACCCGAACAAATATTAGAAGAACAATTAGTAGCACAACTTCAAAAGTTGGGTTACGGTTTGGTGCTTATCAATAATGATGCAGCTTTAATTGCCAATCTCAAAACACAGTTAGAGAAGCACAATGCAGATGCGTTATCAAAAACAGGAAACGCACAATTTTCAAAAGCAGAATTTGAAAAAGTGTTGAACATTTTAAGCAAAGGTTCTGTATTTG
Organism: Crocinitomicaceae bacterium; assembly: GCA_043720875.1. Classification (GTDB taxonomy): domain Bacteria; phylum Bacteroidota; class Bacteroidia; order Flavobacteriales_D; family Crocinitomicaceae; genus JAYSRU01. Next base: position 2,378 of record JAYSRU010000191.1, on the reverse strand, counting down.
AAAAAGCTAAAACGCTAAGAGCAAAACAGCACATTGTAAGAGATGCTTCGGCAGGCTCAGCAGCAGAGAATTTATATTTTGAATTTATCAATTCCGAACATTGGTGTCAAAATCAATTTCAGGTTACGCATCAAATAACCGTTGAAGGCACCTACAAAAATAGGTATGATGTTACCTTGCTTATTAATGGTTTGCCTTTGGTACAAATAGAATTGAAACGCAGAGGACTTGAACTGAAAGAAGCGTTTAATCAAATCAACCGTTATCAACGTCATTCATTCGGTGCAAACTCTGCACTATTTCAATACTTGCAAATTTTTGTTATAAGCAACGGAGTAAATACTAAGTATTACACCAACAATAGACATCAATCTTTCAAACAAACTTTCTACTGGACAGACAAAAAAAATAAACGCCTTACCAATATTCTGAATGGCTTTACAAGTGAGTTTTTAGAGCCTTGCCATATCAGTAAAATGATATGCAAATACATTGTACTGAACGAAACCAATAAAATATTGATGGTGCTCCGTCCGTATCAATTCTATGCAGTAGAAGCCCTTATTGATAGAGTAAAGAACAGCAACAAAAACGGATATATATGGCATACCACAGGTTCGGGTAAAACCTTGACATCGTTTAAAGCCAGTCAGATTTTAATGAACCTGCCACAAGTAAAAAAAGTGGTGTTTGTGGTGGACAGAAAAGATTTAGATTACCAAACCAACAAAGAGTTCAACAGCTTTAGCAAAGGTTGTATTGACGGTACAGACAATACCAAACAATTGGTGCAGCAGTTTTCAGACGATACAAAACTCATAGTTACTACAATTCAAAAACTCAATACTGCCATAAGCAAAAAACAGTATTTGAGCAAAATGGAGAAACTGCAAGACGAACGCATTGTTTTCATTTTTGACGAATGCCACCGCAGTCAGTTTGGCGAAACACATAACCGTATTAAAGCGTTCTTTAATAATATTCAATTATTTGGTTTTACGGGCACTCCCATATTTGCCGACAACGCTGTAAAAAATGAATTAGGTAAGCGCACGACTACAGAACTTTTCGGTGAATGTTTGCATAAATATGTAATTACCGATGCAATTAAAGACGAAAACGTATTGAAATTTTCAGTTGAGTATGTTGGCAGATACAAACGCAAAGAAACCGCCACCGAAATAGATATTGAGGTAGAAGATATTGACACTAAAGAGTTGATGGAATCACCGAAGCGATTAGAAAAAATTGCCGATTATATTATTTCCAATCACAACCGCAAAACACATAATCGGGATTTTACCGCTATGTTTTGTGTTAGCAGTATAGAAACGCTGATAAAATATTACGACATCTTCCAACGAAAAAAAGAAGCAGGCAATCACAATATAAGAATTGCAACCATTTTCAGCTACGCCACCAATGAAGACGATGCAGATGCCAACGGATTTTTGCCCGAAGAATTATCGGTAGTGGAAGAACCAAGAGCATTGTATGGCTTACAGGCTCATAGTCGTGAAAAATTGGACGAGTTTATCGGACATTACAACCAAATGTTTGAAACCAAATTTTCGACCAAAGACAGCGAAAGTTTTTACAATTATTACAACGACATTTCAAAGAAAGTAAAAGAACGCAAAATTGATATTTTACTTGTTGTAAATATGTTCCTCACAGGGTTTGATAGCCAAACGCTGAACACAATGTATGTGGACAAAAACCTGAAATATCACGGACTGATACAAGCCTATTCAAGAACCAACCGAATTTTAAACGAACAAAAATCACAAGGAAACATTATTGTTTTCCGCAACCTTAAAAACGCCACCGACCAAGCTATTACCCTATTTAGCAACAAAGAAGCGATAGAAGTAATTATGATGAAGCCTTATGAAGATTATGCAAAGAAATTCAATGAGGCTTTTATAGAATTGATAAAAATAACGCCAACTGTAAACAGTGTAAATGATTTAAACAGTGAAGATGATGAATTAGAATTCATCAAAGCTTTCAGAGAGTTGATGCGAATAAAAAATATTCTTACTGCTTTTGCAGATTTTAAATGGGAAGATTTGGCAATGGCGGAACAGCTTTTTGAAGATTATAAAAGCAAGTATCTTGACTTGTACGACAAAGTTAAAAGCAATCATCAAAAAGAGAAAGTTTCCATTTTGGAAGATGTGGACTTTGAACTGGAATTAATTCACCGTGATGAAATCAATGTGAATTACATTATTCAGTTGCTCATAAAACTTAAAGCAAACGTTCAGAAAGATGTTGCCATAACAGAAAAAGAAATTTTCAATTTACTCAACAGCGATGCACAATTGCGTAGCAAACGAGAATTGATAGAAAAGTTCATTCAAGAAAATTTGCTT
>JAYSRU010000190.1:0-10572 GCA_043720875.1 Crocinitomicaceae bacterium | reverse complement strand
ATATTCCTGTGGATCAGTTACTTGAATTACCTTTTTGATGTGAATACCCAATACGATGAACGGTAGAAAAGTAATCCAATAGATCGGTGAGAATTTCGGAAAACTGATGAATATTGCCAACGTTGCCGCGGCAATGGCGAATAAATAGAAATGATACGATTTAGCATTTTTCGCACCTAATTTCACCACAACTGTCATTTTCCCATACTTCTGGTCGTTTACAATATCGCGCATGTTGTTTAGGTTCAGCACAGCAACACTTAAAAGTCCGATAGTTATTGCGGGTAAAATTAACTCTAGTTCAATGGTTTTTGAAAACAAACCGTACGACCCGATTACGCTGATTAATCCGAAAAATATAAAAACAAACAGATCTCCAAATCCTCGGTATCCATAAGCTTTCGATCCCATTGTGTACATAATTGCAGCGGCTATACTCAAAACTGAGGCGATTAAATAAGCGAGTATTAATTGGTTCGACATAAACGTTAATGGATCTTTATTGGCAACCAAAAGCAAGAAACATGCGGACAGTATGCTGAGTAAAGAAGTGATAATTACCGCAACTTTCATTTGAGCCTTACTAATGATTCCACTTTGAACAGCTCTTACAGGACCTAATCTATTGTTGTCATCGGTTCCTTTTTGGGAATCACCTAAATCATTGGCAAAGTTGGAAAGAATTTGAAAACACAACGTGGTGGTGAGTGCAAAGATGAAAACAGACGAATCCCAAAAGCCATCCTTTTTAGCCGCGAAACTACCAAAGACAACACCTGCAAGCGATAGCGGCAATGTTTTTAATCTGGCAGCACTTATCCAAGCTTTTACTGTTTTCATGTTTTTATTTTGTCAAAGGTACTGCTTTACGTATAAAATATTTAGCTTTTAATTTTTAAATTGATACCTTTAACAAACTTAAACAAACTTTAAAATGACTGATTATTCGAAAGTTTGGCTGGCTCAAAAATTGGGAATTACCTATCCAATTATTATGGCACCAATGTTCTTGGTTACGGATGTTACAATGATGGTAGCTGCGTTAAATTCGGGTATTACGGCTGCCATTCCTGCAGCAAATGCTAGAAGTAGTGAAGATTTAAGAAAATTAATTCAATCCATTAAAGCACAAAGCAACAAGCCTTTTGGGGTGAATATCATAACCAATAAATCAAACATTTTACAGCACAGACAATTGCAAGTTTGTGTTGATGAAAGCGTTTCATTTATCATTACAAGTTTAGGCTCTCCCTTAGAAGTTATAAAGGCTGCGAAGGAAAAAGGAATTTTGGTTTTTTGCGATGTTGTTGATTTAAAGTTCGCCCAAAAAGTCTCAGAAATGGGAGCTGACGCAATCATTGCTGTAAATAGAGACGCTGGTGGGCACAGTGGTGCGATGAGCAAAAAAGAGTTGCTGGAAATGTTGAAGAGCAATGTTTCCATTCCAGTTATTTCTGCAGGAGGCGTTTCGAATGCAGCTGCCTTTAGTGATACTATTGAATTAGGTGCAGATGGTTTATCTATTGGCACAGTGTTTATTGCGTCTAAAGAATCTCCAGTTTCTGAAGGGTACAAAAACGCTTGCATTGAATTTGGAGCTAAAGATATTGTGATGACTACCAAGCTTTCTGGAACGCCTTGTACTGTGATCAATACGCCCTATGTGCAGAAAGTTGGAACTGAGCAAAATTGGTTAGAGAAATTACTTCAGAGAAATAAACGACTCAAAAAATGGATGAAGGCCTTTGTGTTTTTAAGAGGAATGAAGAAATTGCAGAAAGCCGCATTTAGTACGACCTACCAATCTGTTTGGTGTGCAGGTAAGAGTATAGAAAATGTTAAAGAAGTTCTCCCAATTAAAGCGATTGTTGACAATTTGGTAGCTTAAAATCATACGATTTTACCTAGGAATGTATCTTTCCTGCCATTTTGTCAATAAATGTTGGATGGCATAAGAATTGACTTGAGTCAGGAAAAATAAACAATTATGCAAAAAGGTCATATTAATGTTTCAACGGAAAATATTTTTCCAATTATTAAAAAATTCTTGTATTCAGATCATGAGATCTTCTTAAGAGAACTTGTTTCTAATGCTGTTGATGCTTCGCAAAAAGTGAAAGTATTGAGTACCAGTGGTGAATTTAAAGGTGAAGTTGGAGATCTTAAAGTAGAAGTATTATTAGATAAAGCTTCAAAAACACTTACAATTCGCGACCATGGTGTTGGAATGACTGGTGAAGAGATTGACAAATACATCAACCAAATTGCTTTTTCTGGTGCAGAAGAATTTGTACAACAATACAAAGGAAAAGAAGGCGCAGAGAATATAATTGGACATTTTGGTTTGGGTTTTTATTCTGCCTTTATGGTAGCCGAAAAAGTTCAAATTATTACTAAAGCACGTTATGAAGACGCACAAGCAGTAGTTTGGGAAAGTAACGGTACAACTGAGTTCACGATTGATTCAACCGAGAAAGCTGATCGCGGAACAGACATAATTTTATACATTACCGAAGAGTCTGTTGAGTTTCTTGAAAAAGCAAGAATTCAAGGGATTTTGGATAAATATTGTAAATTCTTACCGATTCCAGTTATTTTCGAAACCAAGACGGAATATATTGAAAGTCCAGAAGGTGAAAAGGATGAAGACGGAAAAGTTAAGCGTGTTGCTGTGCAGGTTGAAAATCAAGTAAACAATGTTGCCCCAGCTTGGACTAAAGCTCCAATCGATTTAACAGATGAGGATTACAAGTCGTTTTACCGTGAATTGTACCCAATGACGTTTGAAGATCCACTGTTTCACATTCACTTAAACGTGGATTATCCGTTTAATTTGACTGGAATATTATACTTCCCTAAAATTAAGGAAAACGTAGAAGTTCAAAAGAATAAAATCCAATTGTACAGCAATCAAGTATTCATTACGGATAGTGTGGCTGAAATTGTTCCTGAATTCTTGACCTTACTTCATGGTGTTTTAGATTCACCAGATATTCCGTTAAACGTTTCTCGTTCGTATTTACAAAGTGATGGAAATGTGAAGAAAATTTCATCCCACATTACAAAGAAAGTAGCGGATAAATTAGCTGAAATGTTCAAGAAAGATCGTAAAGATTTTGAAGCAAAATGGCCAGATTTAAAAGTGTTTGTTGAGTACGGAACATTAACGGACGATAAGTTTGCAGAAAAATCTTCAGCTTTTACGTTACTTCAATCTTCAGACAATCAGTATTCTACAGTGGAGGAATATATAGAGAAAATTAAGCCGCAACAAACGAATAAAGCTGGAAAAGTGGTTTGCTTGTATACGCACGATGCGGAAGCTCATTTCTCTTTCATTAAGAATGCAAAAGCACGTGGTTACGATGTTTTATTAGTTGATGGTCCGTTGGCAAGTCATTGGATTTCGAAAATGGAACAAAGCAATGAAACATTAGGTTTTGTGCGTGTTGATTCAGATACTTTAGATAAGTTGATCGAAAAAACAGATGAGATTCCAACAAAATTGACAAAAGAACAAGAAGACGAGTTGAAGCCTGTATTTGAAACCGTGGTTAACGATAAAAAATTCCAAGTTTCATTTTCTGCAATGAATAGCAATGAAGCTCCGATAATTATTACGCAAACCGAGTTTATTCGAAGAATGCAAGAGCAACAACGCATGGGCGGTGGCGGTTTTTATGGCGCTTTCCCAGAAATGTACAGTATGGTGGTAAATGCGAATCACCCAAAAGTTGAAGCGTTGTTAACCTTAGATAATGAAGCGAAGTCCGATAAGATCAAGCAATTAACTGATTTAGCATTGATAGCGCAAGGCATGTTGAAAGGTGCCGCCTTGGATGCATTTGTTGAGCGAAACATTGAATTAGTTTAGTTCTTAAAAATAAATTACAATTAATTGGGAGTTGTAGTGCTATGCATTGCAACTCCTTTTCTATTTTTGAAGCATGAATGGTATTTTTAAGTTTGTAGGTGCAATTGCAGGTTATTTTTTATTAGGAAAACATATATCTGGCGCCTTTTTAGGATTTTTTATTGGAAGCGCTGTCGATAATTATTTGTTGAATCAAGCGCGAATGAAACAAGGTGGAGGACAGTCTAATGCAGGTGGTGGTTCAAGTTCTGGTTCATTTGATCCGTTTAAATACTACCAACAAAATACACAAAGTACAGATTTTGCAAGTATGTTAATGGTACTTTCTGCAGGTGTCATGAAAGCAGACGGAAAGGTTGTAGTTGCTGAGTTAGAATACGTTAAAGCATTTTTTAGACAACAATTCGGGAGTCAATTTGGAAGTCACCACCTACAAACGTTAAAGAAGTATTTGGATAGTCCAACTTTACCAATGCGTGAAATCTGTGGAGATATTGCAGGTAGAACTACTGTTGAGATAAGAATTCACCTCTTACATTATTTGTTTGGGATCGCAAAAGCAGACGGAGATGTAAGTACAGCTGAAGTGGAAGAAATTGGTCGCATTTCTGGCTATTTAAGAATACCCGCGCCAGATTTCCAGACGATAAAAAACATGTTTTACCGTTCTGCTGAAAGTGACTACAAAATATTGGGTGTGGAGTCGACCGCAACGGATGACGAAATTAAGAAAGCGTATAGAGCCATGGCGTTGCGTTTTCACCCGGATAAAGTATTGCAGATGGGACCTGAATATCAAGAAGGAGCCAAGGAGAAATTTCAAAACGTGCAAAATGCCTATGAAAATCTGAAAAAGAAAAGAGGTATTAAGTAGAAATTAGCAAAATAGAAAAGGCGCCAAACTATTAGTTTGGCGCCTTTTTTAATAAGTTGAAAAAGTTAAATCTTTCCTATAATGAAAATCGCAGGACGCTTGCTAAGATCATAAGCACTTTCTCTCCATTTCTTAATAGTCATGGTTCTAATATCTTCATCTTCAAGTGTTAACTGTGAAGCAATACAAAGTAAGGTATCGTCTAGCAATTCGTTTACCATATCGTCCACAACGTGGTTACTTCTGAAAGGTGTATCCATAAAAATTTGTGTTTGCTTGCTTTTACGTGCCTCCATTTCCAAATCTTTCAATTTACGTACACGCTCTTTTTTGTCCTTCGGCAAGTAGCCGTGAAAAATAAAGTTTTGGCCGTTTAATCCACTTCCAATTAAAGCTAGTAAAATTGAAGATGGACCTGTAAGTGGCTTAACGCGGATATTGTTTTTGTGTGCCAACGCAACTAAATCTGCTCCAGGGTCAGCAATTCCAGGACATCCAGCTTCAGATATTATTCCAACATTGTTACCTGCTTGCAGTACTTTCAATATTGGAGTTAATTCAAATGAAGGTGTATTTTTCTTTACTTCAAAAAATTCGCTGTCATCGATAGGGAAGGTGCGATCCAATTTTCTTAGGTAACGTCGGGCAGTTTTCACTTCTTCTACGGCAAAATGTCTTAAGCTAATGGCAATATCCTGGACCCCTTGTGGAATTACATTCGGGAAACCTTCACCACCAAGCGTTGTTGGAATGAGGTAAAGTGTGCCCATTTCATAGGTTTTTAAAGTTGATGTTGCGTTATTTTCTTCCATTGCAAAAGTGTTTGTTGTATTAGTTAAAGCTTATTATTTTATTTTTTATGAGTGCATCCATTCCATGGTTGATGATTTGGTAGCATTCTTCAAATTCTTTTTCAGAACCATAATAGGGGTCCGGAACATTGTCGTTCGAATTAGGCTTAAGTTCGTTTAAAAGTAAAATCACCTTTGCCTTTTCTTCTTTTGTTTGTGCTAAGTTTAATATGTTTTCTAGATTACTCTGATCCATTGCAACAATGAGGTCAAAATTTGAAAAATCTGTAGGTGTAAATTGGCGCGCTTTCAACTTGTTAATTGAAATTCCATGTTTTTCTGCGGTGGCACACATTCTAGGATCCGGAGCGCTACCAACATGATAATTAGCGGTGCCAGCAGAATCAACTTCTACTTCCAGTGATTTTTCGAGAGCTTTAGCACGCAAAACACCTTCGGCCATTGGCGATCGACATATGTTACCTAAACAGACCATTAATATTTTCATAGAATGAACGTGGAATTTTTGATTATAAATCCCGCAAAACAAAAAAGTCTCGTCATAAACCGACGAGACTGATTCTTTTTAAATGTTATTATTGAATTGAAAGTTTTTTCTCTAAATCTTCCAAGTATACCTTAAATGATTTGTCGGTTTCTGATAAATTCAAAACTGTACGACAAGCATGTAGCACGGTTGCGTGATCTTTTCCACCACAATGTGCACCAATGTTTGCAAGAGATGATTTTGTCATTTTCTTAGCAAAATACATAGAGATTTGACGCGCTTGAACAACCTCACGCTTACGTGTTTTTGATTTAAGCATTTCAATTGGTAATTCGAAGTAATCACAAACCACTTTCTGAATGTATTCAATAGAAACTTCTCTTGCAGTGTTTTTGACAAATTTGTCAACCATTTGCTTCGCCAATTCTAATGTTATTTCTTTTTTGTTCAATGAAGTTTGAGCTAAAAGTGAATTTAACGCACCTTCCATTTCGCGCATGTTTGTGTTGATGCTGTACGCTAAATACTCAACCACTTCTTTCGGCATATCAATACCGTAATTATACATTTTCTTTTCAAGAATAGCAATACGTGTATTTAGATCTGGAACAGTTAAATCAGCGGACAAGCCCCACTTAAAACGAGACAGTAAACGTTGTTCCATTCCTTGCATATCAACTGGTGCCTTATCAGATGTTAGTATTATTTGCTTTCCATTTTGGTGTAAATGGTTGAAGATATGGAAGAATACGTCTTGCGTTTTTTCTTTTCCGCTAAAGAATTGAACATCATCAATGATCAAAACATCCATCATCTGATAGAAGTGAATGAAATCATTGGTTGTTTTGTTCTTGATTGCGTCAATGAATTGATGTGCAAATTTTTCAGAAGCTACAAATAATACTGTCTTTGTAGGATGTTGGTTCTTAATTTCAATTCCAATAGCGTGTGCCAGGTGAGTTTTACCTAAACCACAGCTTCCATAAATCAACATTGGGTTAAATGCTGTTCCACCAGGCTTACTTGCTACAGCATACCCTGCAGATCTAGCCAAACGATTACAGTCACCCTCAATGAAGTTGTCAAAAGAGAATAATGGATTTAAATTCGAATCAACGTTTACTTTCTTTAATCCTGGAATGATAAAAGGGTTGCGTATTTGATTCTCATTCATATCGATAGGCATAGCAATAGGAGCGTTTTTTAATGCTTTCTTGTTATTTGTTGGTAGCGTTACCGTATATGGAGAATTGGATGCGTTGTCATTTTTCATAATAATACTGTACTCTAATCTTCCGTCTGCACCAACTTCTTTCTGAATAACTTTTTTCAACAAATGAATGTAATGCTCTTCCAACCATTCATAAAAGAAATGGCTAGGAACTTGAAGTGTTAAAATGTTGTTGCTTAATTTTTCAGGAACAATCGGTTCGAACCATGTTTTAAAGGCTTGCGTGGGTAGGTTGTCCTTAATTACTTTAAGGCAAGCTTCCCAAACGATTTCATGGTTTCCAGTCAGTGTCATAGTTTTGATAGTTATTGGTTTATTATTTTGCTTTATTGTTATTATCTTTTTATGCCCTAAAAATAGGGGTAGGTCGTAGAAAACATTGGGTTGATGCATTGCTTTCTTTCGAGTCTACAAATATTGACATAAAATAGTTTAAAAAAAAACCAAAGTAGTATTGATTTATTGAAACTTTTTACATTCAAACTAACTTGTAAAGGAGTAAGCGTGATTTAACAAAAATGTTAAATTATAGACTGTTGATTTTTAGTTAAAAACAGTTGGTATCACTATTTGCATGTGCAAAACTAGTTATTTTAAGTCTTTTCTCCAAGTGAAAAGATAATTACATTTGTTTCTAAATTAAGCGCTGAAATTTCTATAAAAATGGAATATAAATTTTCACACGTACATAAAGTTCGTGTTCGATATGGTGAAACTGATCAAATGGGGTACTGTTACTATGGGAATTATGCTCAATATTTTGAAATTGGAAGGGTGGAAGCATTGCGTGACTTGGGTTTATCCTACCGAGCGATGGAAGGTGAAGGTGTAATGTTGCCAGTTTCTGAATTAAATATCAAATACCTTAAGCCATCTTTTTATGATGATGAATTGGTGATTGAAACATTCTTGACTGAAATCAAAGGTCCTCGTATATATTTCCGATACGAAATTAGAAACGCAAACAACGAAATTACCACAACTGCTACAACTACGTTGGTTTTTGTAGACAAAGAGAGTAAACGCCCAACAAAATCTCCGGAAGCATTGAAAGTAGCTTTGAGCAAATTCCTAATATAAAGAAGAATGGAAATCGTAACAACAGAATTCAATAAGTCTGACCTTGACACGTTAACAAATTTACGACAAGGTGAAACCAAACTTGGGCAGTCTTTAGTTGCAGGAGCTGATTGTTGGGATGAAACGGTTGCTTATGTGGTGATTGGTGTGAAAGAATCCATTGGGCCAGTTGCAAATGGTGGTAACGTTGGTGCTGAAAATGCATTTGATTCTTTTTTGCCAAGTTTTTTAAACATTCAAGACAACATGTATTTCGGAAATGCTTCAATTGGAATGTATGGAACAGTTAGCGTGAAACAAATTGGGGTTAATCAAACTGAATTAATGCAAAATGTTGCAGAATTGGATGAGTACCTCGTTAATTTAATCATTCCGTTTTTTGAAAAAGGTAAAAAGGTAATTCTAATAGGAGGTGGACACAATAACGCCTATCCATTAATCAAAGCTTTGCATCAGGTAGAAAAGAAAAGTATTGCGGTATTAAATCTTGACCCGCATGCTGATTTCAGAATATTAGAAGGACGACATTCAGGTAATTCTTTTTCGTATGCATTAAAGGAAGGTATTTTGTCCAATTATGGAGTTCTTGGGTTGCATCAAAATTATAACAGCGCAGAAATGCTGGGGCGCATGCACGAAAACGAGGTTCATTTTACCTTTTTTGAACAGTATATTGATAAAGAAAGAGATTTTATATCAGATATTAATACCATGTTGAGTTGGATGAAAAAAATTCCGTTAGGTGTTGAGTTGGATATGGATGCAATCGCTTATATGCCTTCCAGTGCTAAAACTCCTTCCGGATTTAACTTGAATGACGCGCGTTATTACGTAAGAAGGTGCGCTAAACAACGTGAAGCTTGTTACTTGCATTTGCCAGAAGCAGCGCCTGTGATTGAAGTAGAGGCGAAAATGGTTGGTAAAGCATTAGCCTACTTAGTAAGTGATTTCATTAAAGTGAATCAGCAACATGCTTAAATGTATTTTACTTTCAATCTCCTTTTTGAGAGTTTTGTTATTGAACGCGCAAGAAATTTCCTATTCAATCCGAATGCCTGTTAAGCTAAACCATTGGGAAGTAAATGTAGGGGTCGATCGCTTCGATTTTTGGACAAGCGTTTCATTTATAAGAAGTATATCGCCGCGATGTTTCATTGAACCGAGCTTAAGTCTAGCGGTTGTAAAAACCTTTTTCCAACAAAACGTTACGCCAAAAATTGGAGTGGGAGTGGGTGTAGTGTATTTTGGGAAACAGCAAAAAGTAAATGACGCAACAACAAGCGTTCAATTAATTGCGGATGCAGGAATTTCTCAAACTATTGCTATGTATAGTGCACAGATTCAAAATGATGCCCAAATTTTTATCGGTCATCAGTTTATTATTGGAAAGAAAAAAGCATTTATATGTAAAGTCCGCGCTGGGTCAGGTGTAAGGCAATTCTATAATTCGAATTCAACAATTAGCCCAATGTATTATAACGCGGCATTAAGTCTAGGGTACAGATGGTGAAATTGATTACATACCTATTAGTTAGCCTAACTTGTTTTGCTTGTACGAAAGAGAAGTACTCGACCACAAAATTAATTGTACACGCTGGCTCTGGTTTAGGTAATCCTAAATCTGCTTTTCATGATAATTCTGAAGCGGGGGTTTATAATTCATTAGCTTACGATGCTTGCGGTGGGGTTGAGTTAGATATACAATTGGATGCGAACGGAAAGTTATGGTGTTACCATGATGGTTTGCTAGATTCCAAAACGAATTATGCGGGTTGCATCCCCACTTTATTGAGCTCAGCAGGTGAAGGTGTAAAATACCGTTTCCCTTCCAATGAAAAATTGTTTCGCTTGGATAGAATGGATTATAGTAAATGGCATCACCAAGCATTGTTTTTAGATCTAAGGTCTTATGCCGAGTGCTTAGATTTACCGGTAGATGTAACTAGAGTTGTGGCTGCATTTAATGACATGAACTTCTTTAATCAAACAAGTGTTGAAGCGATTGCTATCTTGTCAGACGCAACTTGGATTAATGCTTTTGACTCACTGAATTGTAAGGTTTATATTGAGTGCTATAGTTTTGCGGAAGCAAATTCTTACCTCAATGATGGGCGCGTGGAAGGCGTAATGTTGCGTGCAAAATTGGTAAGTGAAGAACAGGTGTCGACCTTAAAGAAGTTTAAGGAGGTGGCTTTGTATGAAGTTCGAGCTGCT
>JAYSRU010000189.1:0-3674 GCA_043720875.1 Crocinitomicaceae bacterium | reverse complement strand
TATTCAAACAATTTTGTGGAGGTGAAACCATTGCTGAATGTGATGAGCAAATTGCAACATTGGCAAAATTTGGGATAGGAACAATTCTAGACTATTCTGTTGAAGGGAAAACTTCTGCCGAAGATTTCGAAGCGACGACACTAGAAATTATTGCTACGATCACAAAAGGAAAATCATCCGATTCAATGCCATTCGCAGTATTTAAAGTAACTGGAATTGCAACGTATTCATTGTTGGAAAGAGCGAATGACGGATTTGAAGCATTAAGTGAGTCGGATAAGGAAGAGTTAAATGGCGTAATAAGCAGAATTGATAGAATTTGTAAAGCAGGATATGATGCTGATATGTCTGTATTTATTGATGCTGAAGAATCTTGGATTCAAGAAACAATCGATCAAATAGCGAAACTCATGATGTTAAAATATAATCATTCAAGAGCAATCGTATTTAATACATTGCAATTGTACCGTCATGATCGTTTGGCACATTTAAAAGTAGAAATAGAATCTGCAAAATCAGCAAACATACATTACGGAGTTAAATTAGTTCGTGGCGCTTACATGGAAAAAGAGCGCAATCGTGCCAATGAAAAAGGTTATCCGTCCCCGATTCAGCCAAATAAGGATGCTAGTGATAAGGATTATGATTTAGCCTTGGAACATTGCCTTGAGAATATTGCGATGGTTTCAATTTGTGCTGGAACGCATAATGAGCAAAGTTCAGCGTTACTTGCTTCGCTCATGGATAAGCACGGAATTGTATCTAATGACAAAAGAATATATTTTGCACAATTATTAGGCATGAGTGATCATATTTCATACAATTTGGCTAACAATAAAAATAACGTTGCTAAATACGTGCCTTATGGTCCAATTAATGAAGTTTTGCCTTATCTATTGAGACGTGCTGATGAAAACACGTCTGTGAAAGGACAAACCTCCAGAGAATTGAACTTAATTATGAAGGAACGTAGCCGCAGAAATAAAGCTTAAAACAATTGTAATTGAGCTATAGCTCAGGCTAAAGGTTTTTAACGGTTAGAAACGGATAAATCGGAGGCCAAATTATTCGATTTCAATCTTGTAAATCAATGGGAAAGAATTGGAGTCAAATCATGGTGACAATTCAGTGATAAATCATTTAAATTGAGCTATAGCTCAGGCTAAAGGTTTTTAACGGTTAGAAACGGATAAATCTGAGGTCAAACTACTTAATTTCAATCTCGTCTATAAACAAGAAAGAACTGTCTCCAAACCCTTGATGCCACTCAGGTAGTTTCCCGAAATTGTAAGCTTTGATTTTTACGTATTTCGCTTTAACGGGAGCAAATGAACTTTTGTACGAAACAATTTTAGTATCGGTTTCTTTTGGATCTATGGTGTTTTCAACTGTTTTTACCAGCGTGAAATTTACATTGTCCGATGAAATATAGTATTCTACTTTGCGAGGCATTAATATCCAAGACCGACTATCTTGAAGATAATTACTAGCTATTTCAGAAATTGAGACTTCCTTTTTTAAATCTATCACGCATTCAAAATCTTGATATTGGTAACCTTGCCATTCACCTTTTTTCCAATTTTCGGAACCATAAATTCCATCAATGATTCCATCAAATCCCCCGGCGGTATATTGATTGTTATAAGTTGATTTTAGTGCTATTGTCCAGTCGTTTGGTTTTTTAACATAGGAAGCACTTGTGGTTTTACTTTTCACCCCATTTCGTGTAGCATAAGCTATGACGGTGGATGTTTCGTAAAGCGTGAAAGGTTTTGTATATAACATGAATCCCATGTCTTTCATGTAGCTACGGTTATTTTGAATTAGGTAAAAGATAGAATCTTTTGAATTGTTTGTTTCAATGCCGACACCAAGATTCTCTTTAAACGATTTAGAATCAGCCTCGATAGCGGGTATTGCAGTAATTTCATTAAATGATTCGGGCTGAGTAGTTGGTTTATTGATTCCAAAAATTTTTAATACTGATTTGGAAGTTGAACTGGTTATCGTTTCTACTTTTCCATTCTCTAAAGTAACAACTGCTTTGTCAAAAAATGGTTCTGTGGTGCTCCAAATTGGTTTACCTGGAGAAACGGAATAGATCCCTAATGAACTTAGTACATACCAAGCACTCATTTGTCCGCAATCCTCATTCCCAATCAATCCATCTGGAGCGTTAGCGTAAAATGTATTCAAGATTGAATGAATAGTTGCTTTCGTTTTTTCTGGCTTGTTTACATAATTATATAAATACGCCATGTGATGACTCGGTTCATTTCCATGTGCATATTGCCCAATTAGGCCAGTAATATCAACTTGAGCTCTACCGGTTGTTGTCGATGGACTCGAAAACATCTCATCAAGTTTGGCTTCAAAATTCGCTTTTCCACCTAGGGCAATTATTAGACCTTCAATATCTTGAGGCACGAAAAATGAATATTGCCATGAATTTCCTTCCGTATAATTATTGTTCACTTCCCTTGGGTCGAAAGGCTTGTACCAACCGCCATTTTTTCGTGGGCGCATAAATCCTGTTTTGGAATCAAAAACATTTTTCCAATTTTGAGATCGTTCCATGAAATACAGGTAATCTTCTTTTTTATTGAGGAGTTGTGCCATCTGGGCAATACACCAATCGTCATAAGCATATTCCAACGTTTTGGAAACGCTTTCATGCTCATCATCTATTGAAATAACACCATTCTTTTTATAGGCAGCTAAACCCAAATGGTCCAACATTGCACTATGTTTAGATGCCGTAAAAGCTTTTTCGTAATCAAATCCAGTAATTCCTTTTGCCATAGCATCTGCAATAACTGAAACAGAATGATACCCGATCATACAGTCTGTTTCGTTGGATGCTAATTCCCAAACAGGTAATCTGCCGCCTTGTTCAAACTGTGCAATAAAGGTGTTAATGTAATCGGATGTTCTTTTTTGATCGATAATCGTATACAAGGGATGTGCTCCTCTAAATGTGTCCCATAGGGAAAAAACAGAGTAATAGTTAAACCCAATAGCAGTATGGATTTTGTTATCGCGACCTCGATATTTACCGTCAACATCCTGTGCTATATTAGGTTGAATCATGGTGTGATATAGCGCGGTATAGAAGATGCTAAGTTTAGTTTGATCGGTTGAAGTGACAGCAATTTTAGCTAATTCCTCATTCCATAGCTTTTTTGCATTTAGCACTACTTTATTGAAATCCCAATTTTGAATTTCAGACATGTTTTTTGTTGCGCCATCATAGCCAGTAGGAGACAATGATATTTTCATCATTATTTTCTCTCCTTTTTTTACTTTTTTACTAAAGCAAATAGCAAGTTGTGTCCCTGAATACACGTTATCCTTGACGCCTTCGTTAGCAAGGAATTTTGTAATTTTCATTGCTTTTTTGAATTCTATTCGTGCGAAAACGTATTGATCAGTCGCCCATGAATTACTTCTTCTTAAAATTTCAATAGTTCGATCATTTATAACCCTTACTTCTCCTTGAAGAAGCTTGTCGCGATGGTTTAAATCCAAAACAATATTTGCTTCACCTGCGTTTTTAAAAGTGTATTGATGAAATCCAACTCGAGTTGAACTGGTTAATTCTGCATTAATTGAATATTTATCAAGTGAAACTTGGTAATATCCTGCTGTTGCTTTTTCGTTATTGTGAATAAATG
>JAYSRU010000188.1:0-3706 GCA_043720875.1 Crocinitomicaceae bacterium | reverse complement strand
ATTGCTTCTGGAGTAAAACCAGAAGTTGACCAAAATTCAAAAACTATTTCTTTATCAAAATTGTATTCTCGAATTGCTTTGTAAATGAAGGACACTTTCATACTTAGCCATTTTTCAACAATTTTTAAATCAATTCTGGTCTTATATGCTTTACATTCACATATTATTAACTTATCCTGAAACGTAGCATAAACATCAACTTCTTTATAATTACCTTGAAAATTAATTTTCTTACCTATGTCAAGACTTTGGCATAGGTTACTATAATAATAACCAACAGCCAACTCAAATAGATCGCCACGTAAATTATTCGTTTTGCCGCCAACAAGTTTGTTTAATTGTTGTAATAGTTGAAGGTATGCAATAGGATTAGTTTTTAATATCGTTCCGGCATTAGTTACCACACTAATTAGGGATTTAAGCAACTCTTCATATTCCTCACCAAACAGCTTATTTACTAATCCAATTATAATTCCATTTTCTTTTAACTTTTTGAAAGCTTCCACTGTTAACCCGTCTGTAATAAGGAATGGAAGAAAATTGCTTTTTGTTTGAGTTTTTATAATTTGAATTTTTTGTAAAAAATAATCAATGCTTATTTCGTCATTTATACTACCAAGTAAAATGTCCGCAACCACAAATGCAGGTTGGAGTTTAGGGCTATATTTCACTAATCCACAAATGTAACTTGGTGCGGTAAAACTAAATTGAAATTTAGCAAATTCAGAATTAAACTTTCCTTTATCATATGAAATTAACCCTATGCCTTTTGAGTAATTGTAAAATTGGTCACCAATAACTTGCTTACTTAATTCGATTGCTTTGTAGTAGTTGAAGTTGTTACTGGTTCTAATTGATATTCTTTCAGTAAGTTTATAGTAATCTTCTTCTTCGACAACTAATTTAAGTCTTATTAAGTCTTCAATAATGCTTGAAAAATTCTTATGTGATTTTAGATTTTTTATAGGGCTAAAAGAATAAGTTGCCAAATCTTCTTTATTAATATAACCATTATGATATTCTAATGCCACAATAATCGCAAAATATCTTTTGGCTGAATTTTTTAAAGCATTTCTAAGGTTATCATAATATCTATCATCATTATAGTGGTCAATGTGGTAAAAAAAAGTTTTATTGTCTTTGAAAAATCCTTGTATTTTATATATCGGTTCAGATATTCGTGAAAGCCTCTTTCTGATTGCGTCACTACTGAGACCTTCATTTTGGAAATAGCCAATAAGTTCACTTGAAAGCGTCGGTCCGTTATTTAATAGATATTCTTGTATGGTCACACCACGCTATTTATAATAATTACTATTTTAAGGGCAAAGAAATGTTTTTTAAGATATTGATTTTCAGTAAATTGATTAGTATTTTAATTGCTAGAAATGTCCGCATTTTGTAGTACGGTGTCCAAAAATGGTTACCGTTAACGAGAGAGACTTGACAAAGCTGTCTTTCATCAACGCAGTTGCAAGATAAGAAAACTTTGTCAAGTGGCAATTGCATTCTGTCCTGGCGCTCGGCCTGACTCATTAAATGAATCGTTGAACCGATGTAAAAATCATTTTATTTCAAATTAGTTATATTTGCTATCCAAATCATGAAGCTTTTAGAATTTATCGTGGTTCGTTTAATAGATTTCGGCTTTTTTGTTAAACACATGTTCTGATTATTAGCTGACGTTAATTATTCCCAGATCTTCTTGTCTGAATTGTTTTCAAGGCCTAAATCTCTCACCTGTTTAGCTTCAGGTAGAATGTCTTGAATATGATTTAATATACGGTGTGAAATATTTTGATCGAACAGCAGTTTCATGATGCTATTCCTAAATGACCTTCTCTAGATGCAGCAAAAAATAAGCATGCATTGATTTGCTCATTACCTAATTCTGGAAAATCTAAAATAATTTCTTCTCTAGACATTCCATTTGCTAACCAATTCAAAACATCAGCTACAGAAATACGTGTTCCTATAACAATAGGTTTGCCAAATCGCTTTTCTGAATTAATCTCGATGTATTGCTTGATATTCATAAACACAAAGTTCGTAATTAATTGTGAGTTAAACAAGTGTGGGTTTCGGCAGCTAATGGCTTGGCGCGCGGCCCAATTCTTTAAATAAATCGTTTCACCGAAGTTAAAGTTTTTTCTTTCAAATTAGTTTTATTTGCGATCCAAGATGTAAAGCTTTTAGAAGTTTTTCGTTATATTTTTTAAAACAGATCGCAATTTAGCACATTTTATTCGTGTTTTTGCCTTGAACGATCACCTACCGATACACCAACCTAAACTCTTGCACGGTTGACATTTTACCGTAAGAATAATTGTAAATATCATAGAAATTGATACGATCTTGTGCATCGTATCGTGCATTAATTTGATTCGTTAGCTTGTTTGAATCGTACGTTGAAATGCACACCAATTGTCCGTTGTAGTTGTACTCGTAGGTGGTGTAATATCTGCCGCGATCTCGCTCTTTGTTTTCAATTTGTCCCTTTGCGTTGTAAGAAAATAAGGCGTCGCCTTGCGCCATCAGCAAATTACCGCTGTATACATTTTTCCACGTTGCTTTTGTGCCCTTGGCTGCATGCGTTAACATATTTCCGAGTGCGTCAAAAACAAGGGTATAACATTCCTTTTTACCGTCATCCAACCTGCATTCTGAACCCGATAACGCATTGTAACCATACGTATATTCTCTTGGGTCTTCGCCTTCTTCTTCGTTACCGGAAGCTTTGTAGCTCACCAAAAAGCCCTCTTGGTTGTATGAAAACGTTTCTTGTTCACTTACTTCACCTTTATAGGTATGGGCAACTTTCACTAAATTATTGTTTTCATTATAGCTAAAGCGTTGCGTTTTTTTAGCCTCCTTTGCATTATCATAATCGTTAGAAAAACTGGTGAGCTTGTTCAAGGAATTGAAAACAGACCTCGAAATGAGCTTAAAGGTTGTGTCTTGCACAAATTTTTGACAATACAACAAATCCACTGTTCCGGTTTTCTGAGTAGCCTCAAAATACTCCCGTAAATTCGGTTCGCTAATCATTGCGATTCCATTGTAAGCCATGCTGAACATCACTTTGTTTATTTTTTGAGGACTGATGTTAGCACTAAAAAGGCTCTTGGGTTGTACAATTACAAAGGGTAAAAAATAGGCTACAGAATCGGGTGAAAGTTCAAAAAAAGTCGCTGCGCCATAGCTGTAAATCGTGTTGGATCCATCTTCACCAGAGGAAAAACTATACGCATTCGCATCAAAAACGATTTCACCCATATCAATCGGTTGAATAAAATATCTTTTGGAAATAGAATCGATATGCTGCGGCATAGGCTCCTCTTCTTCATCAAAATGATAGCCCTCATTACGCTCCTTTTGTAAATAATTCAACTTATTTCTAAGAATAAATGCATTGTTTAAGTGCGTTAACGTTACAACAAACTGTTCCCTCAAATAGGTGGGACATAATTCCAAAAGGCTAAGCATTTTTCCTGTATTTACGTTCAAATACATGCATTGTATCATTTCTTTTCTCAAATTTTGCCGCTCATCGATTGTATAACTGGAAATCATTTTGATGCCGATGTAACCATTGTAATAAAACATTACTTCCGATTCAACAATCTCTAATATTTGACCTTGCTCTTTAAGCCAGGCAATATCATTTTCAGGATATGATTCACGTGCCAATAAGTTATTGATGCTT
>JAYSRU010000187.1:0-10807 GCA_043720875.1 Crocinitomicaceae bacterium | reverse complement strand
AAACCAATGATCTCTTCCAACAGCAAACGCTTGTTCCTATCCATCGTGGGATGGCACATTTATCCTATAAAACGCGAAACAAAAAATGGCAATATGATGCAACGGTACAATTTTACGGAAAAAGTCGGTTACCGATCAATCGCTTAAGTCCAACAGAAGTAACCACCGATACATACGGAAAGGCCTATGCAAGAATTAACGCTCAAATCACAAGGATTTTCAAGAAATGGGAATTTTATTTGGGGGGTGAAAATCTGACTAATGTTAGGCAACAAAATCCAATTATTGATGCGGCCAATCCCTTCGGGAATTATTTTGATGCAACAAGAGTTTGGGGACCGATAGTAGGCGTTTATGGCTATATTGGTCTTAGGTTTTCATTAAAACAACCAAAATAATACACATAACAATTAACTTTAATTTAAATTAAAAAATCATGAAAACACTATTTTTAGTACTAGTAATTATTGCAACCACAAGTTTTAAAACAACTTACGAAACCGCTTCAATATTAACCACCTCCGAGTGTGAGGACTGTAAAGAACGTATAGAGTCAACTTTAAACGGAACAAAAGGAATTAAGTGGGCAGAGTTGGACGTGAAGTCGAAGCGGGTTGAAGTTAAATTTAATCCTAAAAAAATTACGTTAGAAAAAATTAAGATCACTATTACTAAAATTGGGTACGGGGCCGACGAAATGCCAGCAGACCAACAAGCGTATGACAATCTTCCAAAATGTTGTCAAGTTGGAGGTATGAAATAAACCACAGGTGCTCAGATGATATTACTAAAAGATTTTATATCTTTGCGCTAAAATTAGAAATAACAAAACATGTCATATTTATTTACATCAGAGTCCGTTTCAGAAGGGCACCCAGATAAAGTTGCAGATCAAATTTCTGACGCGCTTATCGATCATTTTTTAGCGTTTGACCCAAGTTCAAAAGTAGCTTGTGAAACATTGGTTACAACTGGATTAGCTATGCTAGCAGGAGAAGTTAAATCTTCTATATACTTGGATGTTCAACAAATTGCTCGTGATGTTATCAATAAGATAGGTTACACGAAATCTGAATATCAATTCGATGGTAAATCTTGTGCTGTAATCTCTGCAATTCACGAACAATCTGACGATATTAATCGTGGTGTTGATCGTGCAACACCAGAAGAGCAAGGTGCAGGTGACCAGGGAATGATGTTTGGGTATGCAACAAACGAAACAGATAACTACATGCCATTGGCGTTAGATTTGTCGCACAAGATTCTTATCGAGCTTGCTGCAATGCGTCGTGAATTAACCGATATTAAGTATTTACGTCCTGATGCAAAATCGCAAGTTACTATCGAATACGATGATGCAAACAAACCCGTACGAATAGATTCAATCGTACTTTCGACGCAACATGATGATTTCGATCAAAACGACGAAGTTATGTTAGCGAAAATCAAGAAAGATATCGTAGAATTATTGATTCCAAGAGTTAAAGCTACTTTAAAGCCTTCGTTGCAAGCATTGTTTAACGACAAAATTACATACCACATTAACCCAACTGGGAAATTTGTTATTGGTGGACCTCACGGTGATACAGGATTGACTGGTCGTAAGATTATTGTTGATACTTACGGAGGTAAAGGTGCTCACGGAGGTGGGGCATTTTCTGGAAAAGATCCAAGTAAAGTGGATCGTTCAGCAGCTTACGCTACACGTCATATTGCTAAAAACCTTGTAGCTGCAGGACTTTGTGATGAAGTTCTAGTTCAAGTTTCATATGCAATTGGAGTGGTAGAGCCAATGGGAATTTATGTAACTACTTATGGAACAGCTAAAGTTGGACTAACAGATGGGGAAATTGCAGTTAAAGTTGCTGCCATTTTTGACATGCGACCAGCAGCTATCGAAAAGAGATTAAAATTACGTGCACCTATTTATTCTGACACTGCTGCTTATGGTCACATGGGTAGAGTTCCAGAAATTAAAACGGTAACTTTCTCAAATGGCGGGAAAACAGTTTCAACAGAAGTAGAAACGTTTACATGGGAGAAATTAGATTACTTAGATCAAGTAAAGCAAGCATTTGGTTTGTAGTGCTAGCAAAAGTTTATATAAAAAAGCTGTTATCAAATTGATAACAGCTTTTTTTGTACTTAACTTCTTGTAATGATTTGAAGTAACGGAAACTATACTAATCAATAAAGAATATCCTATTTTTGAACTTATAAAGATTTCAAGAATGCTCGTAATGCATCTCGATCAGTTTTAGGCATACTTTCGAAATTTTGTTTCGCATTACTTGCTTCTCCACCGTGCCACATGATTGCTTCCGTGAAGTTTCGAGCCCTACCGTCGTGTAAAAAATTAACACTTCCACTCACAATACTTGCAAGCCCAATCCCCCATAAAGCCGGAGTTCTCCATTCTAAACCACTCGCCAAATGATCGGGTCTATTGTCGGCAAGCCCACTCCCCATGTCATGTAGCAATAAATCTGTATAAGGATAAATAACTTGGTTTGAGGTTTCGGGACTTAACATATTTGTCTCGGTGCGGTGTTTAGAAACATGGCAATTAATACACCCGGCTGCAGTGAATAATGATTTACCACGAATAACATTCTCGTCATTCAAATTTCGCCGCACTGGAACTTGTAAAGTCTTCATATAATAGGCAACAGCATACAATGTACTGTCGTATAAATCATACTTTAAAGGGAAATTGTGTTGAATTTGGCCTAATGTTGTTTCATTTTTAAAAATAAAATTAGTCACCCCCATATCTTCTAAAAAAGCGCTTGCAACTTGTTGAATTAAACTAGGCTGCGAGGCTTTCCAACCAAATCTACCTAACTTGGTGGTGTGGGATAGATGATCATGTACGTAATTTGGTTTACCACTAATTCCGTCTCCATTATTGTCGAACTCATCAGAATTGTTGATTATACTTGAAGCAGGAATAGCTTCCAATAATCCTAAACCAATTAAAGGTAAGGCAATACGGGGTGAAATCATGGCAGCACCACTGAAGGCCGTATATGGGTTTGTGATGGTTATTACGGGCTCTCTTAATGAATAACTTTCACCATCAAAAAACTGGTACGTGTATTCGATATAACTCATATTAATATCGGCTTCTTGTTGAATTCCGAGAACACCACGATGCTGAAGTTGTGTGCCAAAATTTGGTACAGGATTAGGAGCGCCATATTCACCGGAACCAGGAATACTAATGCGTAGGAGTAAAGACGTGAATGAACCACCGGCAATAGGTGCAACACCGCCACCGTTTCCGACATGACACGAAACACAGCTTTGAGTATTGTACAATGGCCCAAGTCCAAAATTACTGATTTGACTCGGATCGGTACTGAATGCTTTTTCAAACTCAGCATCTCCAAGATCATGCGCAAATGATTTATTGACGCTTAATCCGGTAAAACCTTGGCCAAATGCACCAGAACTAGTAACAAACGAAGTTTGTGCGCCACCACTCAACCATTCGCTAGACTGGTTTTCCAGTGTACTAAGTTTATTTTTTCTACAGCTTGTAAAATTAAATACTAGCAATAAGATTAAAAAATGAAAATAAATCTTCATAAAATTATTTTTTTCTTGAATGTAAAATTACTGTACTAATGTTTTTGTAAACGGAAGCACGCTATCTTCTAAATAAGATTTAAGCGATCCGATTGCATTAATACTGTTTTGAACTTGTACTCCTTGGGTAGTTATTGCAGTCCCAAAGTCTACAGTAATGTTGTTTAACGAAAGAATGGCGTTGTTTATCAAAAACTTAATTTGGCTATCCATAGATGAGTTATTACTTCTAATAATGTCTTCAATCCCTAAACCATCAACATTGTATTGACCCAAATAAATATGCTGTACACTTTTCATATTATTTGTAAAATCGGTTATCGAATTTTTAGCAAAAGGCGACTCCTCTAATGATGGATCTTGCATCGTAAAAGTTTCCCCAATCTTGCCGGTGCCTACTTCGTCGCAAATGCCAATCATAGCATTAATAACCTCTTCATAAACTTGGAGCTGCGTTGTATAATATAAACTCCCATTACCAGCATTATTAAACTGTGACGTATAATTTTGTACACCACTCGGATCCCATGAATTTTTAACTTCAGCGCACAAAGTTTTCAAGTTAAAACTTAAAGCATTGAGAAATTCCTTTTCTCGAACAGTAAATATGGAGGCCACTTTAGTTCCGTCAGCACCCCAAAGTAAATATTCGATAACGTGAAATCCTTTCAATCCATCCTCAAGACCATCAACGTAAGATGTTGACAAAGTAGTAGTTGTTCCAAGAATCATTTCTATGTCAAGGTAATTTATAGGCCATGAATCTATACGCGGATCTATGTTGTTAGCGCTAACTGGCCCAAACAAAAAACCTTCTGAACGCTCCCAAGAATTGCGGGTGGTTCTCCATTTGTCTCTACAGATAAGCAACTTAGCATCAGTAGGATCAGTTGAAAAGTCTTGTATGCTCATATATAACTCTTCCGATCTCAGCATTAACTCGCTATAACATGGGTTTATAACGTTAGATGATAAATTACTTAATATATCTTTTTTTAATTGTTCTTGATCAGTTACTACAACAGGCTTTGCCACTGTCTTCTTACATGAAATGACAAAAATCAAGCTTAATGTTAGTATTGCAATTATTTTCATAGTTATTATTTTTTAGTTGTTATATTAATTTTTATTATTTTGTTTTCAATCGTAACTTGGTATTTTTTAAGCGGTTGCGTGGCTGGCTGAAGCGTTACTTGTCCTTCTAAATCAAATGAACTACCATGCGTTGAGCAGTTTAAGCCATGTTTAGTAGCTGTCAACGGCGTTGGATTGTGCGTACATTCCATCTTTAAAGCATTATAAGTAATATTCTTAGTTTTTTTGTCGATTATTTTAACAAGTAGCACATCTGCTTCCCATTCTTTGTTTTTCAGAATGACCAAATTTTGATCCTCAACGAATTCTGATTCAGAAACTTTAACTTCATCTTCTGATTTAGATTCTAACAAGATAAATGGGATTGGAGCACAAGATTGAAGTGAAGCCGCGACTACACCAAGACCTAATATTCCAACGCAACCGAGACACGCTTTGTTTAAAAAAGTTCTTCTTTCCATTAGAAGCTATAACCGATTCCTAAATTCACGAATTGATTTGTTGTATAAAACGGTAAACCAGGCTGCGCAGGATTTACGGTGTATAAAAGATCATTTCTTTTACCAGTTGAAGCGAAAGTGTAATCGAGCTTAACAGAAACACCTTTGATAGGTTGGAAATGAAGTCCTGCAGTTAAGAATTGTTTCTTTTGAGCATCATCAAATACACCATTCAATGACATGGTGTTATTAAGATTCATACCTTCAAATCGTGCAAATAACACCAGACTCTTTTCTTGTAATTTTGCGCGTGATGCCAGTAGATTGTACCCTAATTCGACATAATATCCGTAAAGACTTGTGGGTACATTTTGAGCAAAGGCAGCGTTAATTTCTTGTGCATTACTAACTGACACGTATGAACCCAATGCTTTGAATTGAAATCCTTTCTTTCCGCTATATTGAATATTTACCTCGTTTAATACAACTGGTGTACCTAATGCTCCATAATCCAAACCTAAACTATCTGCTTCCCTTTTACTTACACCATTACTTCCACCAACATACATGGAGGTTTGAAAACGAAACCTTTTAAAATAATAAAGAAGTGCTGCTGAAATAGCCATGTTAGAAGCAGTTGCATTACTTCCTTCGAATCGGGCATCTCTTAAAACTCCTCCAGCGGTAAAACCTTTAGCATTTAAGCCATTTGTCAATGTAGCCGAATAATTTAATCCTGGCATTTTCCTTACCTCCCCATAGTAACCTATTCCAAGCTCTCTCCACGTTGCAGGTATTACAAGTCGCTCTACCATTGGGCGATCATTCGAATTAAATGTTGTAGGCAAGTGATTCTCATTAATAATACCGATTCTAGGAATTATTAAACCTGCGACCAAATAATTGCTATTCCTTTTTCCATTGAATTTGATAAAAACTTGCTCCATCGATATTTCTCCAGAAGGTGAGCCTCCCACAATCTTTGCACTTTCAATCTCCATTTCAGAAAAAAGACTGATTTTGTTATTGAACTTATGCCCAATAAAGAGTACGTTTCTAGTTAAGTCAGCCACCGCAGTACCTGTTCTTAAATCGTATTCTACTTTCGCTTGGCCGTATCCCGATAAAACGGTTGAATTGTTGTTTCGAACCAATCCAGCTGCTAAGGAATCTTCTCTGGTCAATATTTGAGACTTGAAGGAAAACAATGTAAGCGTAAAGGCAGTGATAAAAATTGTTTTAGTATTCATTAAATAAATTTTTAGACAAAGGTAAATATTTTTTTACATATCGCTTACAAAAATATAGTAATTCTACGCATTGAACAATACCTTGAATACGGTATATCTAGAATGCTTCTAAATAAGAGTTCGAAGTTTAATCCAAGATTATAGTAAACTAGATGCAAAAGCGATGATTAACATTGATAAAAACCTGAATAAAGGGATGAGAATCGAAAATTGATAGCTACTTTTGTACGATCAATAATTGAAGAAAACAAATGGAAACTCCAAAAATATACGAAGCATCAGCAGTTGAAAAAAAATGGTATGCACATTGGTTAGAAAAGAAATATTTTAACTCTTTTCCTGACGAACGTGAACCCTTTACAATTGTGATACCACCACCGAACGTAACTGGAGTACTACATATGGGGCACATGTTAAACAATACCATTCAAGATGTTCTTGTACGTCGTGCCCGAATGTTGGGTAAAAATGCTTGTTGGGTACCTGGTACAGATCATGCCTCCATTGCAACAGAAGCTAAGGTGGTTCAGAAGCTGAGAGCTGAAGGCATTAAAAAATCTGACTTATCTCGAAAAGATTTTCTTTCTCATGCATTTGATTGGAAGGATAAATATGGTGGGATAATATTAGATCAATTGAAAAACCTTGGCGCTTCTTGCGATTGGGATAGAACTGACTTTACGATGAATCCTGATTATTCAGATTCAGTAATCGATGTATTCCTTGATTTACATAAAAAAGGGAAGATTTACCGAGGTATACGCATGATAAATTGGGATCCTGAAGCTAAAACAGCGCTTTCGGATGAAGAAGTATTATTCAAAGAAGTCAATTCTAAACTATTCAATTTAAGATACAAAGTTGAAGGAACTGAAGATTCATGGATTGTTATTGCTACTACAAGACCTGAAACAATTTTAGGTGATTCGGCTATTTGCGTTCATCCCGATGACGTGCGCTACAAACATCTAGTTGGTAAACGTGCAATAGTTCCTATTTCAGGAAGATCTGTTCCAATAATAGCGGATGAATACGTTGAAATGGACTTTGGAACGGGTTGTTTAAAAGTGACACCAGCGCACGATGTAAATGATTATGATTTAGGCAAGAAGCATAAGCTTGAAACTATTGATATTTTTACTGATGGTGGATTATTGAATGAAAAAGGACTTCATTATGAAGGAATGGATCGTTTTGAAGTTCGTAAAAAGATTGCTAAAGAGGTTGAAGAGAAAGGGTATTTAGTAAAGGTTGAAGATCATATAAATAAGGTAGGTTATTCTGAGCGCACAGATTGTGTGATTGAACCACGTTTATCTTTACAATGGTTTGTTTCGATGAAAGAATTGGCGGAACCTGCGTTAAATGCGGTTATGGACGGTACGATTCAGTTTCATCCAGAAAAGTTCAAAAACACGTATCGCCACTGGATGGAAAACATTAAGGACTGGTGCATCTCAAGGCAACTTTGGTGGGGACATCAAATTCCCGCATGGTATTTTGGTTCTGGAGCTGATGATTTTGTGGTTTGTAAAACAGTAGAAGAGGCAATTATTCTTGCATCAGATAAAACAGGGAGGTCAATTTCTGTAAGCGACTTGAAACAAGATGAAGACGTTTTAGATACTTGGTTTTCAAGTTGGTTGTGGCCTATCTCTGTATTCAAAGGGTTGACAGATCCAAACAATAAAGAGATTAATTACTATTATCCAACAAATGATTTGGTAACAGCTCCAGAGATAATGTTTTTCTGGGTGGCGAGAATGGTAATGGCAGGTTATGAATATTTAGGAGAGGCTCCATTTAAAAATGTTTATTTCACCGGTATAGTAAGAGATAAGTTAGGTCGTAAAATGTCAAAATCACTAGGCAATTCACCAGACCCCTTAGATCTTATTGAAAAATATGGGGCAGATGGTGTGCGTCTTGGAATACTAATTTCTTCACCGGCTGGTAACGATTTACCTTTTGATACTAGCCAATGTGAACAAGGTCGTAACTTTTCAAATAAGATCTGGAATGCATTTCGCTTAGTGTCGGCTTGGGAAGTTAGAGATATACCACAGCCTGATGCTTCGAAACAAGGCATAGTTTGGTTCAAGAACCGTTTCAATGAAGCCTTAGTGGAAATCAACCAAAGTTTTGATAAATTCAAGATATCTGAAGCATTAATGGCGAGTTATAAATTGATTTGGGATGATTTCTGTTCTTCGTATTTGGAGATCATTAAACCAGGTTACGAACAGCCGATAGATAAAGAAACGTTAAATCAAACGATTCTGTTTTTTGAAGATGTATTGAGAATAATTCAACCGTTTACGCCATTTATTAGTGAAGAAATATGGCATTTACTAAGGTCTCGTGCAGAAGGAGAAGACGTAGTAATTGCAAAATGGCCTGTGTTAAATGCTATCGACGGCGATAATTTGATTCAATTTGAAGAAGCCAAAGAAGTTATTACGCAGATAAGAAATATTCGCAAAAAAAACAACATTGCAACGAAGGTTAAAATGGAACTTTTTATTAAGAAAAATGAAGCTTACAACACTAATTTTGATGCGGTAATCGTTAAATTGGGCAACCTGTCACGCATGGATAATGCCAATGAAAAAGTAAGTAACGCATTTAGTTTTCTGGTAAAATCCAACGAATATTATGTGCCTTTTGGAGAACAAGTTGATGCTGGTGCTGAAAAAGAGAAAATGCAAGAGGAAGTAGTCTATTTAAAAGGATTTCTAGAAAGTGTAAATCGTAAGCTTAGCAATGAAAAATTTGTTGCAGGTGCACCAGAATCGGTGATTGCGGCTGAAAGAAAAAAAGCCAGTGATGCCGAAGCTAAAATCGCAGTACTATTAGAAAAGCTTGCTTAATAGGCAATTATGTTGTTATTTTGAGTAATACCTGATTGATTTATTTACTACTATGAAGTCATTTGCATCTTTTGTTTCTTTAATTGTTGCTTGTTTATTTACTTCCCAAATAGCTTATAGTCAAAATGTTAAGGTTGCAAATATTCAGGAACTTTTACGTACGGGCAAAAACAAACAAGCTTACCACGAATCGATTGCTATTCCAGAAGCAGAGTATCTGAAATTCTCAAAAAATGACCTGATTTATCACTATTTCAATTTAGGGCAAACTCATGTGCATGAAAAAGAATATTCCAAAGCATTATATTTTTTATTGCAAGCCAAAAAGGTAAATGTAAACGATAGCGCAAAGTATGAAGTCTATTTCATGACGTTCGGAGAATTGTTTGATGAGATAGGAGCATACAGTTTAGCCATTGAATTTAAAAAGAAAGCAATTCTCAGGCTATCAACTTCAAATAAATTGGATGTTTATTTTGCCCAGAATAGTATTGGTGCAATGTTTTTAAAGGTCAACCAAATTGATAGTGCTCTATATTATTTTAAAACACAATCGGTCACGAGTAGGTTGCTGAATGACCATATCGCTGTTTCATCTTCTCTCAATAATTTAGGTATTGCCCAACAATACAAAAAAGAATACAAACAATCGATAATTACATTTCAAGAGGCTTTGAAATTGATTTCCAGCAATCGCTCTCTGCGGAGCCCAAATTTCGAAGGAGAGAAAATTGATCTCATGTATTTTATATACGGGAATATTGGAGAGAGTTATTTTCAACTTAAAAATTATCCTATAGCGCTTGAATATCTCAAGAAACATACACGGCATCAAATTGAAAAGCAGCAACTAGCCAAAAGGTATCAACAGGAAGGAATGTTGGTTTCTACTTACCTGAAGCTGAACGAAATAGAAAGCGCGAAGCAGGTGAGTGCGAGTTTGTCAGCTCTTTTGAATAGAGTAGGACCTCAAGCAAAATTGGACATATTACTGATACAACTAGAGATTGAGCAATACGAAAAAAACTTCGCTAAAGCAACAATGATTGCTAACCAACTAAAGGTTGAACGAGCATTATTAGAGACAGAAAGAAATGTCGCTAATGACAACATGAATCTCTTGGTTTCTAATTTCTTACTAAACGAAGGTGCATCATCGTTAGCCCGTGAAAAAATGGCTTCTCAGAATCTAATGAAATCCATAAAGCTAGAAAGACAAGAAAAAATATTAGTTATGCTTTTCGCTACTGTGGCGATAGTGATTTTTATTGTGGCCTTTTATTTTATTACTCAGAATAGTAAAAATAGAAAACTACGTTCGGATATTGCGAATGAATCGCTTATGCTGAAAGAAAGACAATTAGAATTTAAAGTGAAGAGTCAAGAAAATTTTCTAACAGAGTTTGCCATAGAGAATGATATAAAAAAAGGGCTAACAAATGATGTCATTAAAAGCTTGGAAGGACTGTTACATGCCGAAGGATCCGATTTATTGCCGGGCATCAAAGGTTTAATTAATGAACTAAAGAACAAGCAATCGAGTGATAAAAATGTGAACGAT
>JAYSRU010000186.1:0-32790 GCA_043720875.1 Crocinitomicaceae bacterium | reverse complement strand
CAAATTCCGATGAATCTTCAACAGTACAGACCGTGATAATTTGTCTCGTAATTGAGCTTGTCTCCTGGTTAAGATCCACCTGGTTGATTATAGCCCGTTGAATGTCTCCAATACTTAAAACGCCTTTAAATATATTCCCATCAACGATTATTAATAGTTTCAACTTGATTTCATCCATTTTTTTGAGTGATTCAAGTATCGTGAACGATGTAGGTATAGTGTTTATGAATTTTTTCATTTACTTAATTTTTCGAGCGGGAACTCCCACATATAATCCAGGTTCATTTATGTTTTTCACAATTACAGTTCCAGCACCTGTTCGAACATTATCGCACAGCGTCAAGTCATTGCTTATCGTGGTCGATATTCCGAAGTCACAACACGCACCAATAGTGGTTCTACCAGCTATAATCACATTTCCAGAAATCATGGTGTGATTTCCTACGGTCGAATCGGTAACGGTTGAGCCTACTTGAATAAAAACATTATTTTCTATCACGGAATTATAATATAATAAAACCTTTGGGAAGACAATTACACCCATTCCGATGCTTGCAGAGACATCAACTAAACAACTAGAGTGAATATAAGTAAGAAACGGAACTTGAGTGTAAAATCTTTCGAAAACATTTTTTCTATATTCCATTCTTGTGTTACCAACACCATTCACTAATTCGTCAAATATATCTTGGTTGTAAAAGGGTATAATGTCATCTAATCTACCAATTACTTTGTAAGCGTTAATGGTTGAATTTAATTCCGCAAAATCATCAAAAAACCCTATAATTTTATGATCCGTATCCGTTTTAATATAGTGAGCAATGTGCTGACTTAATTCTCCAGAGCCAATGAATGCGATTCGTTTCATGGTAGTTTAGTTGAATTCATTACTAATTTTTTGTTTCATCTCTATCAATTCAACGACAGAGTCTACCGTAAAGATATAATAACCATATCTATCTAAGCTATTAGTGATTTTCGGAATTTTGTCCCCTTTATGCAATGCAAAACTCAGTTCAATAAGCTTGTATTTTGCAATTATTTTGGATACATCAACTTCTGAATTAAGGTAGTCTCCAGTTAAATTGAAGTATTGAATGGAAGCAATTTTTTTATACACTTGATTTAGGTTAATAGCCGTATTTTTTTCACCAAGCGTTAACTCAATAAGTTTGCGTTCAATATTGATACCTGTCGACAACGGAACCAAATGAGATGTAATAAAATCACCTCCCAACCTTGGACTAGTCTCGATTATTGAAATCGAATTACCGTGAACTTTCAATTCAGTATGTGACACGCAAAATTTATAGTTAAACGCTGTGGCAATTTTTAGAATTACGGTATTAATTTGATCAATAATGGGTTTGCTTAAAACGGCAGGAGCAACATGTGCTAATTCGACATTGAAGGGAAATGAAGATGTTGTTTTTTCAGTTATCTGAACTACAGTGGTGTGATTTTCTGAATGGATTGCCTCCACACTGAATTCTGCTCCTGGTATAAAATCTTCAATAATGACCGAATCTTTTTTAGTGTACGTTTTGGACTGCTCGAAATACGTATTTAATTGCTCAGCCGTTTCACAATAATAAACCCCTCTGCTTCCCGAGTTATCCTTAGGTTTAAGTATAACTGGGTAATTAGCAATTGGGATTATTTCTTTCGTTTCAATCCCTTTTGCGCAAGGAATAGCATTGTCTTGAAATATTTTTTTCATCATCCACTTATCAGTTGCCATTTGTGCAGTAGCTACAGAATAAAATGGGAAGTTATATTTTTCAGCAATCTTAGCCATCATTACTAATGGCTTGTCTGTTGCTGATGTAATGACTCCAGAGATGTTATATTTCATAACCACTTCACAGGTTCCTTCAAAATCATTACCTGCAACTACTTCAAAAAAGTCTGAGGTATTTCGTTCAGATGCATCTTCATCAGGATCAATAACAACTGTAATTATTCCCATTTTTTTTGCATTTAAGATTAACGAACGCTGCAAAATGCTCCCTCCAAAAATTAGCAAATATTTTGTTTCGTTAAAGTGCATTATAGAATCTCTCTAAGTGACTGACAGATGTATTCAACTTCTGTTTCTGATAAATCACCAAACATGGGTAATGTAATTTCATTGTCCGTAACATAGTCTGTTATGGGCAATTTATTTGTTTGTGCATTATAGATGGAAAAACGATGTATAGCCGGGTAGTGTACACTTGTTTGTATTCCTTTTTCATGCAATCGGTCTCTAACTCTATCCCTATTTTCTGCATTGGAATTTAATAGAATAATAGGCATGATGTAATTAGAAACAAATGTTTCGTTGTTTAAGAACGGAATCACAATAGATTTTAATTTACCTAGGTTTTTTATATAGTTATTTCTAACTATCGCGCGCTTATCCAGGTCATGTTGCAGTTTTTCTAATTGAACAATACCGATAGAAGCTCTTATGTCATCCATGCGATAATTGTATCCTAATTCAACTACATCATAGGTCGTCGCGTGCCCACTAGCTCTTTGATACGACATTGAAGTCATGCCGTGTGAACGCAAGAGTTTAAGGCGTTTATACAACTCCTCATTTTGGGTGACAATCATGCCTCCTTCTCCCGTTGAAATATTCTTGTTGGAGAAAAAACTAAAGCAGCCGATATCTCCGATCGTTCCAGTTTTTTGCCCTTTATATTCGGAAAGTGGAGAATGACAGGCATCTTCAATGATCTTCAAATTATTGTCTTTTGCGATTTTTAGAATTTCATCCATTTCACATGGAAAGCCTGCCAAATGAACAACAATAATTGCTTTTGTTTTCGGCGTAATAAGCAACCTGATTTTATCCGCTGAAATATTTAAATCTTCTATGGAATTCACATCACAAAAAACAGGAACAGCCCCTACGTATTTAATACTGTTAACCGTTGCTACAAAAGTTAGTGATGGACAAATAACTTCATCTCCTTCTTTTATGTCAAGAACCTTTAAGGCCAAGTGAAGGGCATCCGTACAATTAGATAAGGAGAGTGCGTGTTTTGCATTGAGTAATTTTTGAAATTGGGACTCTAATTCTTCACATTTTGGCCCCATAGAAATCCATCTAGATCGAATGGTGGCTAAGACAGCAGCCTCTTCTCTTTCGTCAAAATTTAGTTTAAAAAGTGGTATAGAATAAGGTGTGGACATAATTAAACGTTGTAAATTCCCGGTTTATATTTTGCTAAATTTTCACTTTTTAGAAACCATTCTATCGTTTCTTGTAGTCCAGTCTCTAAACTATATGTGGGTTTGAATCCGGTGAGTTCTATCAACTTAGCGTTACTTCCCCATAGTCTGAATACTTCAGATTTTGCTGGGCGCAACCTGTTTTCATCTTGAATAAAGTCAACTTCTTTTTTCATCGTTTTAGCAATTAACTGTAATGTGTCTTGCATGGAGATTTCAAAATTAGAAGCAATATTGATTTCTTCTCCGATACAAACGTCATTTTGTGCAATGGCAATAAATCCTTGACAGGTATCTCTAACAAAATTCAAATCTCTCGTAGGACTCAAATCACCGACTTTAATTTGCGTCATTCCAGCTGCAATTTGAGATATGATGCTAGGAATAATTGCCCGTGCCGATTGTCGTGGACC
The DNA here is from genome assembly GCA_043720875.1 of Crocinitomicaceae bacterium. GTDB lineage: Bacteria > Bacteroidota > Bacteroidia > Flavobacteriales_D > Crocinitomicaceae > JAYSRU01. The sequence continues at coordinate 29,155 of JAYSRU010000186.1, read as the reverse complement.
GTAGGTGTTAAAAGGTCGAGCAATTGTAATGGGTAGATTGAACGACGTATAATAACTCATTGCAATTGCATCAGCGCCAATTTTAGAAGCGGAGTAGGGAGATTGTGCCTGTTTGGGGTGATTTTCATCAATCGGAACATATTTCGCAGTACCATAAACTTCGGATGTCGAAGCAACTATAACGCGCTTAACGTTGAAGTCTAACGCAGCTTGGCAAATATTCAACGTTCCATTAACGTTCGTGTCGATGTAACTTTGTGGTGCGACGTACGAATAGGGTATTGCAATAAGTGCAGCCAAGTGAAAAACAATTTCAATATCTTTCATGGCATTACGACAAAAAAAGGAATCCCTTACATCACCCGATATTATTTCTAGGTTTGGATGATTTTTGCCTTCGAGCCATCCCCAATTATTGAATGAATTATAAAGGCTAATGGCCCTCACGTGGTAGCCCTGATCTAGTAAAATATCAGTTAAATGAGACCCAATAAATCCATCTGCGCCTGTCACCAAAACTTTCATAAACAATTTTTATGCACAAACCTACATTTTTTTATTGAAAATCTCTGATTTTGTTCGGTTTCTTTTGAAGAATTGTGTAGATTGATTTACTTGTTATACGAGGTGTAATTTACTTAAATAATACCACTGTTTATCGAGATATGTTTTCAGTAAATAAAATATTTATATTTATTAAATATTCATGTTAATATTGCAATATTGTTTTAAAAAGAAGATTGAAGGATGAGTTCCCCGCAAAAAAAAATATTAATTCTTGCTTACGATTATCCGCCGTATGTTTCTGTTGGTGGAATTCGACCAAAGTATTGGGCTGAAAATTTTCATAAACATAATATTCATTGTACGGTTATTACCAAAAATTGGAAAAATCTGAAACACTTAGATTATCCATATGTTTCAGACACCATATCCCATGAGACCGATATTGAAACTGAAAATGATGTGGTTACCTATTGGTGCCCAACTTCATTAAATTTTTCTCAAAAACTATTAATTAAATACGGTAAAACAAGATTTAAACTGCTTCGCAAAATATATTCTACCCTGATTGAATTATTACAGTATTTAGTACCGGTCGGCAGTAAAAAAATAATTTACACAACCGCAGTAGATTTTTTAAAAAAAGAGAAAATAGATTTAATTATTGCAACAGGGGATCCTTATGTATTATTTCATTATGCTGCTAAACTTTCTAAAAAATTTGATATTCCTTGGCTTGCTGACTATAGAGATCCTTGGAGCTACGATCTAAAAAAAGGGTTCTATCCTTTATATTTATACCTTAATTTCATAGAGCGTCGAATTTTGAAAAATGCGGATGCCGTGTGTTCTGTTTCTGATTATGTATTGAGTACCATACCAATTAATAACAAACATTCGAAAACTATACTAAGTGGTAATGGGTATAACGAAGCTATATTTAACGATATTAGACCGTTTCAGTTTAATGAGTTGATCATTACACATGCGGGTAGCATATATGATTACCATCCGATAGAAGAATTTTTTGCAGGAGTGATTAGTTTCATTGCTAAATACCCTAATTTTCAATTCAAAATAAACTTTATCGGGATGCATGACGACGCGAGGATTGAAAAAATTATTCAAATTAATCCATCTTTAAGAAACAAAATAATTACTTCAAAAAGTGTTTCTAATGTTGAGATAGTTGAAGTTTACAGAAAATCACATGTCTTGGTTTTGTTTAACAATTTTGATGTTGTTGGCACAAAAATATTTGATTATTTCGCTTCCAAAAGGCAAATTTTATTTTGTTTTGAAGGCGAGTCAACGCAACAAGCTGCAATTTTGAAACAAAATGCAGGTGTAATAATTAGGGATCCGTTAGATTTGGTTCAAGCGTTGGAAAAATTAAAAGATGAGTTTGAAAAAAAAGGAGTTATAGCGTGCAATTCGTTAGACCCATCCGAGTATACGCGGAAGGTACAGCTTGACAAATTGGCAAATTTTATTCATGCTAATTTTTAAATCTAATGGTTAAGTTAAGATGATAGAAAAGCACATAACAATAGTTGATTACGGGGCAGGTAATCTGTCGTCTGTTGTAAAAAAAGTGGAGATGTTGGGTTATAATGCGGTTGTCACCAGTGATTATGATTTAATTGTGAATGCCAAAAAAATAATATTACCTGGAGTAGGTCATTTTAGAAACGCCATGCATCAACTGAATGAGTTAAATTTGACTGAAGCGTTAACAATTGCTGTATGCGAAAAAAAAACACCTATTTTAGGAATTTGCTTAGGTTTACAATTAATGACAATGTATAGCGAAGAAGGGGATTGTGAAGGATTGGGATGGCTAGATGCTAAAGTTGTTCGATTTAATGTGAACGATAAATATAGATTCAAAGTACCACACATTGGATGGAATACGATCGAGATAAACAAGGAAAGCAAGTTGATGCGAGGTATTGAATCTAACTCAGAATTTTATTTCGTTCATTCGTATCATATTCAAACAGATAAAAATGCGATCATACTCAACACAACAAATTATAGCTATGATTTTGTTTCAGCATTGGAAATGGATAATATTTTTGGCGTTCAATATCATCCTGAAAAAAGCCATGATGTAGGTACAAAAATGATAAGTAACTTTTTATCTCTTTAAATATGTTTCGCCCTAGAGTTATTCCAGTTTTACTATTAAAAGAAGGTGGTTTGGTTAAGTCAATAGCCTTCAAAAAACATAAATATATTGGTGATCCAATCAATGCTGTTCGAATATTTAATGACCTAAAAGCTGATGAGATTATTTTTTTGGATATCACGGCAAGTGCAGAAAATCGTATGGTTGATTGTAAACTGATACATGAAATTGGTTCAGAGGCTAATATGCCTTTCGTGGTAGGTGGAGGAATAAATTCGATAGAGCGTGTTCGGAAAGCAATAAATGCGGGCGCAGAAAAAGTGATAATTGGTACGGCTGCGATAAAGAATCCTGAGTTTATTAGAGAGGCTGCGGCGGTTTTTGGGTCATCAACTATTGCCGTATGTATTGACTGCAGAAAGAAAATGTTTAGAGGAATGGAAGTTTGGGGACATTCAGGAACTAAATCTTTTGGAATTGCACCATTAGATTTTGCGCTTAAAATGGAAGAAATGGGAGCGGGCGAGATTATTATCCAATCGATAGTTAATGATGGTGCAATGTTAGGTTATGACTTGGATTTAATACGATCTATTTCGGAAAAATTAACCATACCTGTAGTCGCCTTGGGAGGTGCCGGGTCACTTAAAGATTTGAGTGATGGCTTTTCAATCGGTTTGGCAAACGCGGTTGCTGCGGGTAGCTTGTTTGTGTATCAAAGTAAGCTAAAGGGTGTTCTAATAAATTATCCTGAAAGCAAAGATTTCTTTTAAAAACATAACTTTTATCTATCTGTTGCAAAAACTTGTTTACTTTTGAAGTATGCAAAACGAGATCAATTACAAGCAATGCGTGAGGTGTGTTATGGACACAACAGATCCAGATATTACATTTGATGAAATTGGACAATGTAATCATTGTATCCAGCATTATGACACATTACAACAAAACAAATATAGAGGTGAAAAGTCTAAATTGGAGCTTGAGCAAATAATTGAAACGATCAAATTTTCTGGTAAAGGAAAAGAATTTGATTGTTTAGTTGGTATCAGTGGGGGAGTAGACAGCTGTTATACAGCGTATTTGTGCAAACAATATGGTTTAAAACCATTATTAATGCATTTAGACAATGGTTGGGATTCCGAAATTGCCGTGCAAAACATTAAGAACATATGTAAAAGTCTGGAACTAGAATATGTGAGTTATGTTTTGGATTGGCAGGAGTTTAAAGAAATACAACTGGCGTTTCTAAGGTCATCAATTGTAGATTTGGATATGCCTACCGATCTTGCAATTCCGGGATCTTTGCATGTAACAGCAGCCAAACATGGCATTAAATATTTGATTTCTGGAGGAAATTATTCTAGCGAAGGTATTCTCCCTTTGCAATGGGGATATCATGTAATGAAGGATATGAAATTGTACAATCATATTGTACGTAAGTATTCAACAAGACCACGAAAACACACGATTGCATTTGGGCTGATGGATGAAACGTATTATAAGTTAGTCAAAAAGATAAAATCAATTTATATTCTAAACTACATACAATATAACAAGGATGAAGCGAAGGCTTTTTTAGAGAAGGAGTTAGGTTGGAAATATTACGGAGGAAAGCATCATGAATCTCGTTTTACTGGTCTCTGGCAATCATATATGCTTCCAGTGAAACATAATATTGACTATCGTAAAGCTACCTTTTCTACTCAAATTTGCTCAGGCCACTTGACAAGGGATGAAGCATTGAAAGAATTATTGAAGTTGCCTTATGATGAAAGTAAAATAGAAAGCGATATACAGTTTTTTTGTAAAAAACTAGGCATTAGCCGAGAAGAATTTGGCGAGATCATGCAAAAAGAACCTAAGACGTATAAAAGTTTTCCGAACCAAGAAAAAAGTATAAAATTCGTACATAAAATGTATCAAAAAATTTTCCCAAAAAAGAGAAACTGATTTAATTTAAACGGTTTATTTAGACATTTTTTAAACTGAGGTCCGCTTTATTTTTTGAAGAAGTTGTTGAAGCAAAAATTAAAATAACAAACGGTAACAGTGGCGCTTTTAACCTGACCAAAACACCAAAGAGTACTGAGGTGTATCCAACGAAAAATCCAATAATAAGTACGAAAAACAGTGAAAACAGTAGAAGATCGGAAGTTATAATTGTCTTCAATCGTCCTTTCATATTTTTCCCACGCAAAAATTGATAAATCATGTAAAATATTAGCAGACTTTCCAGGCCGTTTAATAACATGAATGGATTGCTACCGTCAGCAAAAACTTCCCATATATATGGCCTAAATACCGCGGCCGCCAAAGCACTTGGAAAGGAGTTTAGTAATCCGATATTGGAATAGTCTATAGGTCCAATATCGTACCTTCGTCCTGTATAAAGTAAATTTCCAGTAAAATCAGAATGAATGATTTTCATTTCTTCCAAAAGACTATGGATGGAAAATTCACCAAATACGCTCGTACCAAAATAGAGCCCGGCAAATACAATTATTCCGGATAATGAAGCCATTCGAAAGAGTCCTAAGTATAGCGGTGTATCTTTTAGTTTTTTGGTAAGGTTCGAATTGATCGCTAAATATAAAGGAGCTAAGGTGGCTACTAATATGAATGATCGTATTTTGAAAATAATAAATATGGATAAAATGAGCCAAAGACGAGACGCTAGTTTATTCCTTTTATCTTTGGTTAAATTCAGATTGATTAAAACTAAAAATATACTATTCAATATCAGACTGTCTTTTGAAATACCAGAACACCAGAATATTGTACTGGGTATAAATAGTGTTGTAAAGGCAATGAATTTTTTTTCGGTTATATCTTTTTTGAGCACGTATTCAAAGAACCTCCAGCTACAAAATGCTGTAATTGCACCCATAATTAAGGACCCCGCAAAATAACTTTTGAAACACAACATGGAAAATATCGAAGAAATTTTACAAACAAAATATCCTTGAGCTTCCCCGTAGATCCAATTTGGAGGTCTATCCTCAAAGTTTTGAAAGTTATTAGCACCTATGGTTTTTTTGGATGCAACCCTCCACATTTCATCAAAATATGCCAAAGGATCTTTTAAGAATAACTCATGCAGTTTAACACCTCCGTTCCAATATGCCGTTGTATCGCCACCATCATAATAATAAGTATAAATTAATGCAAAAAAGAAAGCCCCGAAAAGTTTAGCATATAAATTCCACATGTAGTATTTGTAATGCGGAATATGCTTTTTGTTTAAGTAATACATTTGGCCAGAAAGCGCAATGATTACGAACCAAATGACGGTTGCAAATATATCACTCAGCTCAAAGTAGTTTGTGGTCAAATGTGTTGTAATTTATTAACTCCAAATTTTCAAAATAGAAAAGGAAAGAGTTTGTTTTTAGTTAAATGGTCATAATGTCTTTTTCCTTAGCGTCTACGATTTCTTCAACTTTCTTAGAATATACATCAGTAATTTTTTGTATTTCAACCTCGGCATCTTTTGCTAAGTCTTCGCTTAATCCATCTGTTTTAAGCATCTTAATCATGTCAATGGCATCTTTACGATTATTTCGTACCCCAACTTTTGCGTGTTCAGCTTCACCTTTAGATTTTTTAACCATATCTTTTCTACGCTCTTCAGTGAGTGGGGGTAGAGCTATTATTAATACTTCACCATTATTTGAAGGAGCAAAGCCTAGATTAGAATTAATGATTGCTTTCTGAATTTCATTTAACATGTTTTTTTCAAAAGCCTGTATGGTGATTGTGCGACCATCAGGAGTGTTGATTGCTCCTACTTGTTGAATTGGAGTCATCATTCCATAATATTCAACCATAACAGAGCTAAGCATCGAAGGAGTAGCCTTACCTGCACGTATTTTCTGTAATTCATTTTCTAAATGCACTAATGTTTTTAGGTTAGCGTCTTTAAATTCACTATAAACGAGGTTCAAATCTTCAATCATGGTATTGTGGTACTTGTTGTTTTACGTATTACTAATTATGAACTAGTGTGCCTACTTCGTCACCACGTAATAGTTTCATTAAATTGCCAGGTGTATCCATATCAAAGACAATTATTGGCAATTCGTTTTCTTTACATAATGTAAAAGCGGTCATATCCATAACTTGAAGGCCTTTTTGGTACACATCGTCAAAAGTTATGGTTTTGTATTTTGTTGCAGTAGCATCTTTAAAAGGATCAGCGGTATAAATACCATCCACTCTCGTTCCTTTAAGAATTACATCGGCTGTTATTTCAATTGCGCGTAAACTAGCTGCAGAGTCCGTAGTGAAATAAGGGTTACCAGTTCCTGCTCCAAAAATTACAACACGTCCTTTTTCAAGATGACGAACAGCTCTTCTTCTTACGTAAGGCTCTGCTATTTCTTTCATTTCTATGGCTGATTGCAAGCGAGTACTGATTCCAACAGACTCTAAAGCAGCTTGTAATGCCATTGAATTGATCATTGTAGCCAACATTCCCATGTAATCACCATGTGTTCTATCCATTCCACCTTGTTCAGCTTGAACTCCACGGAAGATATTACCACCTCCAATTACAATTGCAACTTCAATACCCAGGGCACAAACTTCCTTAATTTGGTTAGCGTAAGAGTTTAGTCGATTGTTGTCGATACCAAATTGTTTATCGCCCATCAGCGATTCTCCGCTAAGTTTTAAAAGTATTCGCTTGTATTTCATACTGCTGTTCATATTGTAGGCAAAGATAGCAAGATAGTTGGAAAGTGTACGGACTTCAATTAAAATGTTATAACATAAAAAAAGCGTTCTCAAATAATTGAGAACGCTATTAAATAAATTATGTAAGATTAGCTTAAAGAGAATCTTTTGAATTCAGTGATTGCTAAATCTTTTTCAGTTTGAGCTAAAAATTGTTCAACTGTTACTTTGTTGTCTTTAATGAATGCTTGGCTTAATAAAGTATTTTCTGCGAAGAATTTACCTAATCTACCTTGAGCAATTTTTTCAGCCATATCAGCAGGCTTACCTTCTTGGATTGCAAGATCTTTACCTACTTCAAGCTCACGCTCGATAGTTCTCGGATCTATACCGTCTTTATTCAAAGCAAGTGGAGCCATAGCAGCAACTTGCATTGCAATTTGAAGACCTGCAACTTCTGAAGCTTCAGAACCGCTATTCAAACCAACAAGTGATGCTAATTGGTTACCCGGGTGATTGTAAGCTACAACTTTCGATGCGTTTACAACTCCGTAGCTAGAGATTTCTAATTTTTCTCCAACAACACCAATTTGTTCAGTGATTTTTTCACCTACCGATAAACGAGCATCATAAGGTAATGCTAATAAATCTTCAGTTGTTGATGGTGAGTTAGTCATCGCAACATTTACCAAAGACTGTACGAAGTCACGGAATGTATCATTCTTAGCTACGAAATCAGTTTCGCAATTAAGTTTTAACAATATTCCTTTTGTACCATCTTGGCTAGTTTGTGCGAAAATAAGACCTTCTTTAGCATCATTATCACCTCTTTTAGCAGCGATTTTTTGACCTTTCTTGCGGAGTAAATCCACAGCAGTATCAAAATCACCATTACTCTCCACTAATGCATTTTTGCAATCCATCATACCGGCTCCGGTTTGTTGGCGAAGTTTATTTACGTCTGCAGCACTTATTGCCATTTTCAGAGTATTTTAAATTATTAATATTATAGATATCTAATTAAGCTTCTGGAGCTTCTTCAGGTTTCACTTCTTCTATTACTTCAACTTTAGCTTCAACAACTACTTCTGCTTTTGCTTCTGCAGCAGGAGCTACTTCTTTTGCTTTTGCTTTTTCGTCATCTGCTTTTTCGTCTTCTTTCGTGTTCTTACGATCTTCTAAACCTTCACGAATTGCATCACAAACAGCATCAATAATAATTGAAATTGATTTTGTTGCATCATCATTTGCTGGAATAGGGAAATCAACAGTGCGTGGATCAGAGTTCGTGTCAACCATTGCGAATGTAGGAACGTTCAAGCGCTTAGCTTCCGCTAAAGCAATGTGTTCTTTCATTACATCAACTAAAAATACAGCAGCTGGTTGACGTGTCATATCAGCAATTGAACCAAAGTTTTTCTCTAATTTTTCACGCTGACGTGTTTTGAAAAGTTTTTCTCTTTTTGATAATGTATCCCAAGTTCCGTCAGTCTTCATCTTATCGATTGAAGCCATTTTACGAATTGATTTACGAGTTGTTTGGAAGTTTGTTAACATTCCACCTGACCAACGTTCTGTAACGAAAGGCATGTTTACCGCAGCAACTTTTTCTGCAACAATTTCTTTAGCTTGTTTTTTAGTAGCAACAAATAATACCTTTTTACCAGATTTTGCGATCTGTTTCATGGCAGCACATGCTTGCTCTAAGTGGGTTATTGTCTTATTCAAATCTATGATGTGAATTCCCTTTTGCTCTTCGAAAATGTACGGAGCCATTGCTGGGTTCCATTTTCTTTTAAGGTGGCCAAAATGTACACCTGCATTCAATAATTGGTCAAAACTTACTTTGCTCATTTTTTTCTTTTTTTAAAATTGTTCACTTTCCTTTAGCAGTCAGTAAATGAGAGACGAAAAACGTGCTCAAGAACTTGGATACTAAACAATCGCTCAAGCAGCGTATTAACGCTTCGAGAATTGGAATTTTTTACGTGCCTTAGGCTGACCTGGTTTCTTACGCTCAACCATTCTTGAGTCTCTTGTAAGTAATCCGTCTGGCTTCAACATTGGTTTAAAATCTGCAGCTACCTTAACCAAAGCACGAGCAATACCCATACGGATAGCTTCTGCTTGACCATTGATACCTCCACCAGCAACATTAACAGTGATGTCGTATTGACCTGTTGTTTCTGTGATAGCAAAAGCTTGCTCAATTTTATACTGTAATGTTGGTACCGGAAAAAATACCTTGTAATCTTTTTTATTTACGGTAACTGTACCTGTTCCTTTTTTCAAGTAAACGCGTGCAACAGCTGTTTTTCTTCTACCGAGAGAGTTGATAACTTCCATAATTCTTAATTAAACGTGTCAAGGTTAAAAGCTTCTGGTTTCTGTGCCTCATGTTTGTGCTCAGATCCAACAACGACCTTTAGGTTAGAAAATAATTGACGACCCAACGTATTTTTAGGAAGCATTCCTTTGATAGCTTTTTCAAGCAATCTTTGGGGATGTTTCTGCATAATTTGTTGTGCCGACAACATTCTTTGTCCACCAGGATAACCTGTGTAACGAATGTATGTCTTTTCGACAAGCTTGTTTCCTGAGAAAGAAACTTTCTCTGCATTGATAATGATTACATTATCTCCACAGTCAGCATGTGGTGTAAAATTAACCTTGTGTTTTCCACGGATTAATTTCGCAACCTTGCTCGCTAAACGACCAACTGTTTGGCCTTCAGCATCAACCAACAACCACTTTTTATTAGCAGTAGCGCTGTTGCCTGATACGGTTTTGTAACTTAAAGTATCCACTTTATTAATAATTAAATAAGACAATATCCCAAATATGGGGGTGCAAAGATAGCTACTCTTTTGTTACTATACAAGTCATTTGAATGTTTTTATCAAAACGATGTGCATAATAAATCGAATGTGATCTTATTGAGCTTCGATTTGTTTTTCTTTATTCAGAAAGAACATCATTTTATTTAGTGCTCTAGCCCGATGACTGTATTTGTTTTTTTCCTGCATGGTCATTTCTGCAAACGTTTTCCCACAGTCCTCTGGTTCAAAAATCGAATCATATCCGAATCCATTATTTCCAACGGGTTTTTGTCGAATTTCACCCTTAACTATTCCTACAAATAGATGAGTTTCACCATTTTTCACTAAAGCTATTACTGTTTTGAATTGAGCCTTTCTATTGGAGTTATTTTTTAAATTGGTAATGACTTTTTGAATATTAGCCAAGTCATTTTTCTTTCCCCCAGCATATCTAGCACTGTAAACACCAGGTTCATTGTTTAAAGCAGTTATTTCTAATCCTGTATCGTCCGAAAAACAATCTTCACCGCTTCGATCGAATAGCCAGTGTGCTTTTAATTGTGCGTTTTCTTCGATAGTTGTACCCGTTTCAGGTACTTCAGTTTTAATTCCTAAATCATTTAAGGTAACTATTTTTGTTGTGTCACCAAGAAATGCTTGTATTTCGTCGGCTTTGTGTTGATTATGGGAAGCGAATGTAATCTGCATGTTTTATTTTTTCTACAAAATTAGGACTTTTTATTGTAATAGTGGTAGATGAAGGTTGTGAGTCGGATAGAAATATGCATATTTGTCAAGCTATTACTATTACTTTAAAATCGAAATGCGAATAATTCATGTTCAAAAAATAAAGGGAATTGCCGGTTCAGAAAAAGGTTTCTTGAATCTTTTACCTGGATTGATGGATAATGATGTTCAAGTATTATTGGTGTGTTTTTACGAAAAACGACATCGCTCTGCTGCCATGTCTTTTATTGGTCAAGCACAAGTGAAACATATTGAAGTTAAAGCGGTTCAGTTAAGTCGTGTTTTTTCTGCTGTAAGCGCAGCGATGAAAATTAAGTCAATTTCCAAAGGGTGGAATGCAGATTTGGTTCATTCACACTTGATACATTCTGATTTTTATTGTGCGATTTCTAAATTTTTATTTCGGCTAAAGCCTAATGTCGTTTCTACCAAACATGGATATGATGAACACTATTTAGCGCAAAATGGTTTTGAAGTAAAGCAATCGATAAAAAGAACGCTCTATTGGAATCTTGCAAAATTTTCCGAAAAAAAAATTAAGTCTTCGTTTGCAGTTTCCAAAGGATTAGCAGAATTTTACTCAACATCTGGGCTAGTAAAGGGTGAAATAATGCCGGTTATTTATCATGGGTTGAATTTCGAGAAAAATATGACTTTTGATAACGAATTGAGGTTTGGAAATCCGCAATTAATAATTGTTGGAAGATTGGTGCCATTTAAAGGGCATAAGTTTGTGTTCGAACATTTAGCTAAGTTGAAAAAGGAATTCCCAAATTTTTCTTTAGTGATATTAGGAGATGGGCCCATGCGTCTTGAATTAGTTAGAATTGCCAGAAATCAAGGATGCATTGATAATGTTAGGTTTCAAGGATATCAAACGAATGCTTTACAATATCTTGCGATGTCAGATATCAAATTGGTTCCAAGTAGGGCAGAAGGATTTGGTCTGGTCAGTCTCGAAGCGATGAATCAAAAGCTAGCCATTGTTGGATTTAATGTTTCTGCGACGAATGAGATTGTAGTGCAAGGTAAAACTGGCATATTGATCAATGCTTTTGATACGGAACAGTTTTCGAATGAATTAATCTCATTGCTGAAAAAGCCAGATGTATATAAACAGATGGGTGAATTAGGTTTCGAGCGTCTGTCGACTTGTTTTTCGGTAACAGGAATGGTGGGTAACGTAATTGATTTTTATCGACAGAATTTTTAATTTTATTCATGATGGTAAGACTCGCCTTTTATTATTGTGAAGGATCGGTACAATTGCTCTAAAAATATCATTCTAATCATTTGATGCGAGAACGTGAGTTTTGAAATGGATAATTTAAAGTTGGATCGTGCATACAGTTCTTCTGAGAAACCAAATGCACCTCCTACGATAAATGTTAGAGTACCCCTCCCATAAACTTGGTGTTTTTCTAAATAAGCACTCAATTCTAAGTTTGTAAATTCTTTCCCCTTATCGTCTAACAAAATTACGGTATCTGTTAAATCTATTTTGCTTAAAAATAGTTTACCCTCTGCAAGCTTGAGTTGATCATGTGTTAAGTTTTTGGCATTTTTTACGTCAGTAAGATCTATTCGATCGAGTTGGATGTAATGTTTTAACCGGCTAGAATACTCGGTTTCGCCAGCAATTAAGAAGTTTTTATTGGTTTTACCTATTACGATTAATTTTATTTTCATGCGAAAGATTATTTCGTAAAAGTAAGTATTAAAGTTTTTCATACCTTTGATGGCATAGTAATTGGTATTTGTTTTTTATATGAAATCAATCTTATTCTTTATCTTATCTGCATGTTTTTGGAATGGTTTTCCAACAGACGCTCCTTTTAATAGTGTTGAAACTGCTTTCGCAAATGGCGATGCTCAAAAAATTGTCGCGTACAGTAAGGATAAGATTTTGATGTCCGTCTTAGGAAAGGAAGGAGCGTATAGTACTTCTCAAGCGACGTTAATTTTGAAAGATTTCTTTAATAAAAAGCCTGCCAGTTCTTTCAAATTCATCATCAAAGGGAAAGACACAGATGAGGGGTCTTACGCAATTGGAGACTATGTTTCTAAAAACGAAACATTTCGTATAGGAGTTAACTTCAAAAAGTACGGGGAAAGCTTCAAAATAGATAATATCTCCATCGAAAAAAATTGATACGCGTGTTTCAATTTAATCTAAAATTGATTTCTGTTTTATTTTTTGTTTAAACTATGTTAATTAATTTTGGGATTAACCTGTAAGTGTTGTAGTTTTGTACAAAATATATGAAAAAATGACGACAATAACAGATAACATGACTTATAAAGTAAAAGATATCAGTTTAGCTGATTTTGGTAGAAAAGAAATCCGTTTAGCTGAAGCTGAAATGCCAGGATTGATGGCTTTAAGAGAAGAGTTTGGAACTACTAAACCACTTGCTGGTGCTCGAATTGCAGGATGTTTACATATGACAATTCAAACGGCAGTGTTGATAGAGACATTACACGCGTTAGGTGCTGAGGTTTCTTGGTCTTCCTGTAATATTTTTTCAACACAAGATCACGCAGCTGCTGCTATAGCTGCTGCAGGTTTCCCTGTTTATGCTTGGAAAGGTATGAATGAAGAAGAATTTGACTGGTGTATCGAACAAACATTATTTGCATTTGAAGGTGGAAAACAGCTTAATATGATTCTTGATGACGGTGGAGATTTAACTAATATGGTTTTTGATCGTTTCCCTGAACTGGTTGCAGAAATCAAAGGTTTATCTGAAGAAACTACAACTGGAGTTCACAGGTTGAACGAACGTAAGAAAGCTGGAACACTTGTTATGCCAGCAATCAACGTAAATGATTCTGTTACAAAATCGAAATTTGACAATAAGTATGGCTGTAAAGAATCATTAGTTGATTCAATTCGTCGTGCTACTGATGTAATGATTGCTGGAAAAGTTGCTGTTGTAGCTGGTTACGGTGATGTGGGGAAAGGATCTGCTGCTTCTTTACTTGGTGCTGGTGCACGAGTTATTGTAACAGAAATTGACCCAATTTGTGCTTTACAAGCTGCAATGGATGGTTTCGAAGTAAAACCAATGGATAAAGCAATTCTTGAAGCTGATATCGTGGTTACAACTACTGGAAACAAAGATATTATTGTAGGTCGTCATTTTGAATCAATGAAAGACAAAGCAATTGTTTGTAATATCGGACACTTTGATAATGAAATTGATGTAGCTTGGTTAAACGCTAAGTATGGTGCATCTAAGATTAACGTTAAGCCTCAAGTTGATATTTATGATATTAATGGAAAAGACATTATTTTATTAGCGGAAGGTCGTTTAGTGAATTTAGGATGTGCTACTGGCCATCCCTCGTTCGTAATGTCAAATTCTTTCACAAATCAAACATTAGCTCAATTAGAGCTTTGGGAAAATTCAGCGAATTATGACAATGATGTTTACGTTCTTCCAAAACATTTGGATGAAAAAGTAGCTCGTTTGCATTTGGCTAAAATTGGTGTTGAGTTAGAAGTTCTTTCAAAAGAGCAAGCTGCTTACATTGGTGTTGATCAAAATGGTCCTTACAAAGTTGAGCATTACAGATATTAAGCGACGCTTAAAATAGTTAAATCCGCAACCAATTTTTGGTTGCGGATTTTTTTTGTATTTTTTTTGTCGAATACAGCTTGTTTCGATGTCATTTTACTTCATTGAAATTTAGCTATTTACTTAGATTTTAGATATTCTTTGATTAGAATTGGAGTAATAACCAAGTAAGCGAATGATGATTTATTGCTTCAGTAACTTAGTTGTAAATTCTTAAACTAGAATTTCCATCAAAAAATGTTTGATATTGTCTTAAACCAAAATCAGATCCTGTGATTGCACTTCCATCATAAAGTGAAAACTTTGCACTTGAACACTCATCAATTAGCTCTAAAGCATTGGTTGTTGAAACAATAATTGGACTTATGCAACTCGATTCATTTGGTGTTGCAGAACTATGGCGATCAAAGGCAACAAATTCATCGAGAGATCTTCTGTAAACCACTATTCCTCGAGACCCTCCTGTTACATAGCACCAACCCCCAACATTGATTAACGGAGCGTAAGAGGGGAGTGTTAAGTTGATAGTTACTTCAACTGGCACATTAGGTACGGGTACGTTTTTAACCTTTTTACATCCTTGAAAAAAGAATATAGCGAATGAAATCAAAAAGTATGTTTTACATTTGTGCATGATGCAAAGATTACATTATTATTTGAAAATTAGTAGGACTATTAAAATCAGAACGTCTTTTTTAATCCTTTTAGTATCCATGCCAATAGTATTTGGTACTATTTCTTGCCATAGAGGTGGTGCGGCTCCTGGTTCTGTAGCAGCTGCAGAAGCTCAATTAGAAAAAGACAAGAAAAAGAAAATGAAGGCTTCAAAGAAAGCAAAAAAAGTGGCTGCCAAGCGCTATTGGAAATTGCAATCGAAAGAAGCGAAAAGAAGTATTCGTAGAAATAAACGTGCTAATATTCGAAAAGCAAGACATTTGGATTGATAATAGACTGAATACCTTTGTGTTAATTTAAATTAACTTATTTTTTTCAATTCTTTAACATTCCGTTTCAATCATTGATCAATACATTTTACATGTTTTTTTTCAATACTAAGTTTTAATCCCTGAATATTTGATTATATTTACCCGTTTTTGTAACTATTTATTATACACATCTAAACTAAACGTATGTTTCGAAAAACTTACTTATTAATGTTAACTTTCTTGCTTACTGTCGGTTATGGGTTCTCTCAGACTGGTTCGGGTACGCTAAAAGGAACAGTAAAGGACGTAACTTCTAAGGCGCCGATTGAAGGAGCAAGAGTTCTTCTCAAACAAGGTGATGCCATCAAAGGTAAAGCCATTACGGATGAAGACGGAAAATTCCAAATTGATGCGATCCTTGTTGGAACGTACGATGTAGAATTCAGTTTTTCTGCTGAAGAATACCAAACTATCAAAAATCAAGGAGTGCCAATCAGTGATGGTAAAATTACTTTCTTAGATGACATAACATTAGGTAAAGCTGATGCGAAAGAAATTGAAGATGTTGTTATCGTAGCTTACAGAGTTCCTTTAATTAATAAAGATGGAGGTGCTTCTGGAGCAACAATCACAAGAGATGATATTGCTCGTTTACCCGTCAGATCTGCTGCAGCTGTTGCTTCTACCGTTGGTGGAGTAGCAACTAATGAAGGTTCTGGTGGTATTTCAATAAGAGGGTCACGTGAAGATGCAAATTATTTTTTCATCGATGGTATTAAAGTAAGAGGGTCTTCTAGTTTACCGAAGTCAGCGATAGAGGAAGTTACTGTTATTACAGGTGGATTACCCGCTAATTATGGTGATGTAACAGGGGGAATTATATCTATTACTACTCGTGGACCATCTTCTAAATATTTCGGTTCATTTGAAGGAGTAACTTCTGGATTGTACTTGAAGGGAAAAGACGAGGATGGATATGATGGAAAAGTTATTGGTTTGGACAGTTATGGTTACAATCTAGCGGAAGGAATGTTCTCTGGCCCACTTTGGTTCAAGAAAGATTCAGCTGGAAATAAAACAAAACCTTTATTGGGTTTTTTAATTTCTGCAAATATTACGGATGAGTTAGATGGTCGTCCCCTTGCAGGTGGAAATGAAAGAATTAAAAAAGAATCACGTGATGCTTTGCTTGAAAATCCACTACGTATAACAGCTGATGGAACTGGGACCTATAATAATTCTGATTACCTTACAGCTGACGATTTTGAAAATGTTAAATGGAGAATGAATTCGAGGGGTAGAGAAGCAACAGCTTCAGGTAAAATTGACGTAAATGCTGGACCAACGATTAACCTGACATTTGGGGGGTCATTGCGTTATTTTAATTCGAAAATTGGGGATAGAAATGGGTCATTGTTGAATTTCGCAAATTTTGGAACAAGTAAAGGTGTCGATTGGAGAGTTTATGGTCGTTTTACACAACGTTTTGCTGCTGAGAAAAAGGAAGGTGTTAAAACTTTATTTAAAGGTGCATACTATTCCTTAATGATAGATTATTCTAAAAATAAAAGTTCATTCTATGACTCAAATAATGAATTTAATGTTTTTGGTTATGGCCACGTTGGAAAATTTGCTACCACTAGACAGAATTCTTATGCATCAAACGCAAGTGGAGATTCATTGATTCATGACGGATTTGAGCAAGTTATTGTTGATTATACGCCGTCAGAAGTAAATACTGACCTTTCCTCAATTACTTCTCAATATTATAATATATTCCTAAACAATCCAAATGGACACTATGAGAATTTAAATCAAATTCAAGCGGGAAATGGGTTAATCAACGGCTCTGCTCCTAATTCAGTTTATGATTTATATAGTAATCTAGGAAGTCCTTATAATGGTTTCGGAAAAAATGAATCAAGTCAGATTCGTTTTACTGGTCAAGGATCAGCGAATATTGGAGATCATGCAATTTCGTTGGGTTTTGAATTCGAACAACGTGCAGATAGATCATGGGGTAGTGGAAATGCTGGCCCAATTAATTTATGGACTGTTGCGCGACAATTAGCGAATAGTCATATTTCCGAATTAGACAAAACGCAATACACGTCAGAATATATTGGGACATTCCCTAGACTTACTTATGAAAGATTAAATACAGGTTATGCCTATACATCTGGAACGGGTAATTATGGAGGAGCAGAAAATTCTGATCAACAATACTTCTTTGATTATAATTTGAGAAAAGCTTTAGGGCTTGACCCGAGTGGTAATGATTTCGTAGATGTTGATGCAATAGATCCTTCATTAATGAATTTAGGCATGTTTGCACCGGATGAATTGTTTAATTCAAGTGCGGGTAACTTGATTCAATACAATGGTTTTGATCATACGGGTAAAAAGGTTAAAGGATCAACGGATGTTGATAAATATTTTACGGAATATGATGCAAATGGAAATTACAAACGTTTTATCGGAGCTTTTCAACCGACATATACTGCTGGTTACATAATGGACAAGTTTGCCTTCAATGATTTAGTTTTTAACGTAGGTGTTCGTGTTGATGCATTTGATGCGAATCAAGCAGTGCTTAAAGATCCTTATTTGATGTATGAGGCTAAAACTGTTCAAGAAGTTAAACAAATGAAAATTGATAATCCTACTGCATACTCTTGGATTAATATACCGAGTTCAATGGATGATAATTATGTAGTTTATGTGAATGATTTTAATAATCCTACAGCAATCAATGGATTTAGAAATGGTAATCAATGGTATTCATCTGCAGGAAACGAAGTTGACAATGCAGGAAGCGTAACTGGCGCTAATGGAATTCAGCCATGGTTAAAAGATCCGTCGCAAAATTCAATAAATAGTAAAGCGTTTGAAGATTATAAGCCTCAGATTAATGTTATGCCGCGTGTTGCGTTTTCATTCCCTGTTTCTGATAAGTCGTCATTCTTTGCACATTATGATGTTTTAACAAAACGTCCTACTACCGGAGTAAGATTTGATCCTTTAGATTACCAATTAATTACTACAAGAGCGGATGTTATTAATAATCCAAACTTGAAGCCAGAAACGACTGTGGATTATGAAATTGGTTTTCAACAAGTTTTATCTAGAACTTCTTCAATTAAAATCTCTGCATTTTACAAAGAGCAGAGAAATAACGTTCAATTGATTGGTGTAAATGACGCTTATCCTAGAAGTTACAAGACTTACGGTAATAGAGATTTTGGAACAATAAAAGGTTTGACTGTTTCTTATGATTTGCGTAGAACAGGTAATTTCAGATCAACTGTTGCTTATACGCTTCAATTTGCGGAAGGTACGGGATCTGATGCTGCTTCTGCTTCTTCATTGATTGCTGCAGGTAAATCTAACTTGAAAGTTCCTTTTGCTTTAGACTTTGATCAGCGTCACGCCTTTGCTATTACTGCGGATTACAGATATGGTGATGGAAAAGACTATAATGGTCCTGTAATAAAGGATGTACAAATCTTAAAAAATACAGGTATTAATATCTTGTCTAATATATATTCAGGATCGCCTTATTCCCGTCAGCAATTTATCACGAATGCAGCTTCCAATGCTCCAATTACAGCATTAACCGATGGTTCATTTAACGGTTCAAGATTACCTTGGTCGTATCGTTTGGACATGCAGATTGATCGTAATTTTGAATTGAAGTTAGGAAGCACTGAAGGTGGGAAAAAACAAAAAGATTTGTTTGTAAACGTTTATTTTAGAGCTACCAACCTTTTTAATAAATTCAACGTTCTTAATGTATACCGTGCAACTGGGAATGCGACAGACGATGGATATTTGGATGCGGCACAATTTCAAACAACAATTCAATCTACTTTAGATGAAGCGTCGTTTAGAAATTACTACCAAATGAAAGTGAATAATCCATACAATTTGAGTATTCCAAGAACCTTGCGTTTAGGTGTTAAAATAGATTTTTAAACGATTTTTGAAAGATAAGTTATGAAAGTTAAAATACAAAATATAGTTTTAGGCTGTTTGGTCTTTGGTACCCATATTGGTACTCTTGCGTTGACTGGCCCAGTAAATAAATCTCTTGGTAAACCGTCAGCTGTTACTTCAAAAGCTGCGGGTTGTGCTGCACCATCAAATTTCCTAATTATGGATTTTAATGACGTGCGATGTCGTGTTGAGTCTGCTGGTTTCATGTGGTTGGATAGAAGTTTAGGAAGGGCTTCTTATCAAGTACCTAAAGGGATTTTAGGAGTTAATTCTGCATCAAGCCTTTATGCCGGTAGTTTATGGATGGGTGGCTTGGATATTAATGGAAACATTAAAATTGCAGCGAATAAGTTCAGAACAAATGGATCTGATTATTATACAGGACCATTATCAGTAGATTTAGGCTCTGCTTATTATGATCCAAGTCAACCGATTGGTTCAGGTGCATTAAAGGAATTTGGCCCTGCTACAATTTCAGCTACTGAATGTGATAAGTGGGATCGTTTTTTTACTATACGTAAGTCTGAGGTTGTTGCTTTTAATGCATGGTACGAGTGTACCGCGTATTCTTTGCCAGCTGGTTGTGAAGCAATACCATTAGATGCGGATGCTCAAAATAGAATATTGGAATGGCCAGGTAATGGTGATATTTCTCAAAATCAGGATATATTTTTAGCACCGTTTTATGATCGTCCAGCACCAGGTGATGCTGCCGGTGATGGTAAATACTTACCATTAACACAAGGAGATTATCCTTGGTTCGATGATATTCTAGGCAGAGATGATGTTGAATGTGGAGTTGATAGACGTGTTACTTTGTTTGGAGATCAAACTTCATGGTATGTATTTAATGACAAAGGTGGTATTCACGCTGAGTCAAACGGTACTCCAATTGGATTAGAAGTACGTGCTCAGGTTTTTGGATTTGCTACGGCAGATGAAATTAACCGTATGACATTTTATAACTACGAGATTATTAATCGTAGTACACAAACTTTGTCGAAGACATATTTTACACAATACGCTGATGCAGATTTGGGTAATGCTACAGATGATTACATCGGTTGTGATGTATCTCGCGGGTTAGGGTATGTTTATAATGCAACTAATTTTGACTTAACAGTTGGAGCGAATCCGGGTTACGGTGTGAGTCCACCTTGTTTGGGTATTGACTTTTTCGAAGGACCTTACCAAGATGCTGATGGTCAAGATAACCCTGGTCCGTTTACAGATGCTGCTGGAGTGGTTCAAACTCCTACGGTATTAGATGCTGTTGCTGGATTGGGAATAGTTTATAGAGGTATTGGTTTAGGATATAGTGATGGAATAATTGACAATGAAAGATATGGAATGAGAAATTTCAAGTATTTCATTAATGCTTCAGTTCCTGCTGGAATGAGTGATCCAGATAATCCCGGAGAGTTTTACAATTTCATGCAAGGTCTATGGGGTTTAGGTCAACCTGCAACCTATGGATTAAATGGTATCGGCGGTACTATTCCATGCGACTATGCGTTTCCAGGTGATTCTGATCCATTAGGTTGGGCAACACCAACAGCTACTCCTCAAGCGCCTTGGAGTGCAATAGATGCGCCGTTGTTAGCAGGTGGAAAGGATTTAAGATTTATCCAAACTGCTGGACCTTTTACATTGCTTCCAGGAGCTTTGAATAATTTAACTGTAGGTGTTGTTTATGGAAGAAGTTCTAGTAATAATCTTGCTTCGGTGGACGTTATGAAATTGGCTGATACAAAGGCTCAAGCACTTTTTGACAACTGTTTTAGAATTGTTGAGCCACCAGAAGCTCCAGTGTTAAAGATTCAAGAGTTGAATAGAGAATTGATTTTAACTATTTCGAATCCAAATCCAAATGCTTTGAACTACAAAGAAAATTATAGTTTCTTGGATTTCAATATTCCTGACGCTCCTCCTTCGGTGGCGGCTTATGATAAAAAATATAAATTTGAGGGTTATCAAATCTTTCAAATGGTAAATGCAGAGGCAAGTGTATCTGATATCAGTGATATTGATAAAGCAAGGCTTGTTGCTCAGTGTGATATTAAAAATTCAGTTCCTGTAAATATCATTAACTTCGAATATGATGAGGCCTTAGGTTTTGATCTCGGTGCTTTGAAAGTAAAAAGTGAAAATAAAGGTATTCGTCATTCATTCCAGATGAAACAGGATGCTTTTGCTCAAGGTCAAAATACGAATTTAGTGAACCATAAAACTTATTATTATGTAGCAGTAGCTTATGGTTATAATGAATTTAAGAAATATGACCCAACTGATCCAACTAAATTGGATGGGCAGAAGAAACCTTACATACTTTCGCGATTAAGTCAATATGGTGGTTCAATAACTGCAGTTGCGGCAATACCACATATCACTTCATCTGAAGCTGGTGGTACGGTTCAAAACAGTAATTATGGTGATGAGCCGGAAATTACGCGACTTGATGGTAGAGGGAATAATAATAATGAATTGGAGTTGACGGATGCTTCTAGAGATGCAATCGTAAGTGCAGGTAAGGTAGATCGTTTGACATACCAAGCTGGAAAAGGTCCTATTCAAATTAAAGTTGTTGACCCATTAAACTTAGCAGATGGTTATTTTGAATTAAAGATGAACGGTGTAATAGCTCAAGCTTCTGCTACCGTGAATAATTATGCGGATAATCTAAAATGGACAATCATGCGTTATGCGTCGGAAGGAGGAGCTTTGTTAGACTCATATTCGTCAGATTCTACAATTGGCGTTAAATCTGAGCAATTGATACCTGAATGGGGACTTTCAGTTACTATATTCAATGAACCCTATACAAAAATTGCAACGATGACTAATAACGTAAATAATGAAGGCGTTCAAATTCCGTCTGTTATTAATTCTTCGATATCCTTTACAGATTCAACTAAACGCTGGTTATCTTGGGTTGAAGATACGGATAGTGATTATCCAAATAACTGGATAGCAAATGGAAATATCAATTTGCCTACAGTTGCAACGTCAATTGTTGACAATCCTGGTGAATTTGCTAACCCTTCTGCATATTACATTTATACGCAGAGAGATTACGATATAGCGAGCAATTACAATAAGTTAAAAGGTGGAATCGCCCCAATGTATTTAATAAATGTTGGTGCTCCAAGTCTTGCTGTTCAACCAGCAGATTTAGCTACTTCTACAGCTGGTGCTTCTAATTTTAGAAGCGCAACAAAAATTGGAGCAAATCTTTCTATTGGTAATCCAAATTATCAATCTGGAATGTTACCTGATGTTGACGTCGTATTTACCTCAGATAAGTCGAAATGGACGCGTTGTCCAATCGTTGAGTTAGGATGGAATGAAGATTTCAACCAGAACGGTGGAAAGAAAGGTCTCTTAAGAAAAAGAGCGTCAGTTGGGAAGGATGGACTACCAGACGGAACAACAGGAGCAATGGCTGAGGGACATGGATGGTTCCCAGGTTATGCAATTGATGTGAATACTGGAAAACGCTTGATTATGGCTTTTGGTGAGAATAGCTCATTAGCAACAGATAACGGAGCGGATATGTTATGGAACCCTACAAGCAATTATTATGCTTTTGGATTTACCCAAGCGGCTCCAATAGCTGGTGGTCAGCATCCAATTTATATCGGGGGTTCTAGCTATAGTTACACAGCTTTGACACCTTCATTGGCTACAATATCAAGTGTGGTTCCAGAGTATACTGAAGGCAGTACATACTTAAGTGGGTTGATTAATTCAACCTCAACAACAACTATCTTGAACCGTGATTTCTACCGATCATTTACTTGGGTAATTAATCCAATGTTAGAAGCAGGTCAGACGTTACTTTCAAGTGATGTTACTATTAAAGCACGTGTTACTAAGAAGTTTGAAAAGTATACTGCAACAGGATTGAATGGTGGATTGCCAATGTATTCTTGGAGCACAAAGAATATGGTTAGTTCGCTTGGAAATACTGAGGCTTTAGTAAGTGCTTTAGACTTGATTAATATTGTACCTAATCCATACTATGCTTATAGCGAGTATGAAAGAAATAGATTGGATACACGTGTTAAGATAGTTAACCTACCTGAAGTATGTACGGTTCGTATCTATAACGTAAGTGGCAAGTTAATTAGAACATTTAAAAAGGATTCTGAAATTACTTCAATTGACTGGGATTTATTGAATTTCACTGGGGTACCAATAGCAACTGGGGTTTATCTAGTGCATGTGGAAGTACCTGGTGCAGGTGAAAAAATTGTTAAATTCTTTTGTGGAATGAGACAGATTGACTTACAAGGTTTATAATCATTGATTATTTAAAATAAAATGAAGAAAATTATAATATCATCAATAGCGTTAGTTGCAGTTTTTAATTCTGCTTTTGCAGGAAATGAAGACAGACTAGGTTCAGCTGGAGCAACACAATTACTTGTAAATCCTTGGGCACGAGGTGCTGCAATGGGAGATGCTGGAGTGGCATGTACAAATGGACTAGATGCACAGTTTGTGAATATTGCAGGATTAGCTTTCGTGGATAAAACTCAAATCAAGCTGGACTATACAAATTGGTTAGGAAACAGTGGAATACGATTTATTTCTGCTGGATTGGCTCAAAAAGTAGGTGAAACCGGAGCGTTTGCAATTAGCATTCAATCTATGTCATTTGGAGAGTTGAACATTACAACCGTTGAAAATCCAGAAGGTGGAATTGGAACGTTTACTCCGAAAGTGAATATTTTTAATTTGGGTTATGCTAAGTCATTTTCGAATTCAATCTTTGCTGGAATAAATATGAAAGTAATTTCTGAAAGTATTTCTAACTTACGTTCAAACGGTGTCGCATTTGATGCGGGTATTCGCTATATTACTGGAGAAAGAGACGAGATGAAATTTGGGATAACGTTGAAAAATGTTGGTCCGCAAATGAAAGCAAAAGGAGATGGACTTGCGACACAGATTAATTATGTGTCTACTGGACAGATTGCTTCGCTTGAACAACGTGCCGCACCTTACGAAATGCCTTCGCTTTTAGCAATGGGAGTTTCTTATGATTTTCTTATTAATGAAAATAATAAATTAACTGCAGCTCTTGGATTTACAGCAAATAGTTTCCAAAAGGATCAAATTAAACTTGGTTTAGATTACGGATTGGTTAAAAATAAGAAAGCAGCATTTAATGTGCGTGTTGGATATATTTACGAAAAGAAAGTATTTTCTACCACTGAGAGAACCAACGCTTTAACAGGTTTAACTGCGGGTCTTTCTGCGGATATCTTATCAGGTGAAAAGAAAAATGCATTGGGAATTCAATATAACGCTCGTTTATCTTCTCCATTTGGAGTTATTCATACGGTAGGGATTACGATGGACCTTAAATAAAATTAATTTGAATTGCTGAAAAGGGCTCTTGTAGCCCTTTTTTGGTTTTATACACACATTACACCCTTTACAATGTCACAACTATCATATTATACTGAAGAAGGTTTAACAAAGCTTAAAAATGACCTTCATCAAATGAAAACTATTGATCGTCCTGCTATTTCGGCTCAAATTGCTGAAGCTAGAGATAAGGGTGATTTGTCAGAAAATGCTGAGTATGATGCTGCGAAAGAGGCGCAAGGATTGCTAGAGATGAAAATATCTAAGTTGCAGACTGTTGTGGCTAATGCGAGAGTTATCGATGAAACAGCAATGGATACTTCAAAGGTTTTGATTTTGAGTCATGTGCGAATGAAACATTTGGGTAACAATATGGAACTTGAATATATCTTGGTTGCAGAAAATGAGGCGGATTTAAAAAGTAAAAAGATTTCTATTGAATCACCTTTTGGAAAAGGATTATTGGGTAAAAAAGTAGGAGACATTGCAGATATCGAAACACCAAACGGTGTGATGCAGGTCGAGATTCTTGAAATTTCACGTTAATATGACTTCCATTTTTAATAAAATCATTTCCGGAGAACTCCCGTCACATAAGGTTGCTGAGAACGATAGGTTTCTTGCGTTTTTAGATGTTTCTCCGCTAGTGATGGGCCATACCCTAATTATTCCCAAAACGGAAGTAGATTACATTTTTGATTTGGATGATGATTTGTTAGGTGAAATGATGATTTTTGCTAAAAAGGTGGCTATTTCACTTAAGTCTGTTTGTCTATGTAAAAAAATTGGCGTAACAGTTATTGGGTTAGAAGTACCACATGCTCATATACATTTAGTTCCAATGAATGAGCTAAATGATATGAATTTTTCGAAATTGAAGTTGACTCCTAGTTCAGTTGAATTAGCTACTCTTGCTTCACGTATCAAGGAAGCGTAAAGATTTAATTATTTTAATCGATCTGGATTATCTGCTAAGAATCCTGCCCATCCTTTTGCTTTAGTTTTATTGTGCTCTCCAATACCTTTGGAAAAATGATGACATACAGCTGCGGCTAATCCATCTGTAGCATCTAAGTACTTTGGAATTTCACCTAGATTGAGGAGTTTCTGTAGCATTGCAGCCACTTGTTCCTTAGAAGCATTTCCATTGCCTGTAACGGCTTGTTTTATTCTTCTTGGAGTATACTCCTCAAATGGAAGATTATTGGCTAACCCAGCGGCAATTGCAACTCCTTGGGCTCTTCCAAGTTTCAGCATGGATTGTACATTTTGTCCAAAGAAAGGTGCTTCGATAGCTATTTCATCGGGATGAAACTCTTTTATTATACTATCTATGCGTTCGTAGATTCTTCTTAATTTATCAGGATGATTGGCAAGTTTGTTTAACTCGATAACTCCCAAAGCTATAAGTTCAATTTTTTTTCCCTTAATATGGATTATTCCATACCCCATAACACTCGTTCCGGGGTCAATTCCTAAAATTATTTTATCTTCAACCATTATTATATAATATCAAAAGTACAAACTACATACAGTATTCTCAAATATTACTTGGCATTATTGCCATTGGAGTTTCGGTTTACGTACTTTTTTACGGTGATTTCGAATGGAAATCTTTAGAAATCATTCATTTCTGGATAGTAATTCCTATATTCTTATTGTCAGTTTTCAACTGGTTTTGCGAATATAAGAAGTGGAGCCTATTATTGAATAACTCGAAGGTACAATTTAGTTTCTTGAAAAAGTCAAAATCTTTAAGTGCAGGTGTGTTAAGTCAATTTTTTCTTCCATTGTTTTTTGGTAATTTGATTGGAAGGTTGTCCTACATCGACAAATCTAAAAGGGTAGAAGTGGGGGTGGCAATTCTCTGGAGCAATTTGGCTCAATACATTCCTACTTTAATTTTTGGCGCTTTAGGACTTTGTTTATGGGAGGAACCAAACTTAAAGCATAACTTGTTTGATGTTCGTGTTTATTGGGCGTTCATTAGCTGTGCGGTAATTGTATTAGTATTATTCTTCTATTTTTCAACCAACAATTTTTTTTCAAGAATAGCAATAGTGAAGAAGTACTTTTCGTTAGAAAATTCAATCACTTTTGATTTTAAACTTCGGCTTTTACTGTATTCAAGCCTTCGATACTTTGGCTTTGTTTTTCAATATTTTCTAATGCTTTCTGTTTTTGAGGATCTTAACTTCAAAATTATAGCTCCAATAATGGTAATGTACTTATGCTTAACGATGATTCCATCAGTTTTCTTTGGGAAATTGGGCATAAGGGAGGTTGTTTCCGTTGCAGTTATCGGTATTTATCTTGACAACGTAACGCTCGCGGTCACCTGTTCTTTATTAGTTTGGTTTATTAATAACGGAATCGCACTGGTTCCATCGTTTATTATTAATTCTAAAAATATATGAACATTACCGTGATGTATTTATCCGTTTATGGTAGCTATATCAGCTTGTGCTTTGGGGCATTTGTATATTTTATCTCTTTCAAACGAAACAAAAAAGGCATTGGAGTTTCTGCCAGTGATATTACAGTAATTGTACCTTTTCGGAATGAAGAAGTTAATTTAAAGGCATTTATTGAAGGAGTCAATGGACTAAGTGTTGTTCCGAAAAAAATCATTTTTATCAATGATCATTCTAATGACAAATCGTGTGATGTTATTCATGATTTAACTGTCAGTAATTATTGTGTTCTAGATAATAAACTTGAAGGAAAAAAGGAGGCGATATATCTTGGAGTTAATGAATCTGATACCTTGTATTGTCTAACATGGGATGCTGACATCGTTATGAACAAAGATTTTTTTGCGGTTTTGGAAGCGTATCAATTATGTGATATGCAAATACTGCCAGTAAACATGGTTGCAAAAAAACCGATTCAACATTTTGCCGAAATGGATTATCTGTTCTCAAATATGATGAATTGGATCGGTGCAGCGAAACGTCCATTACTCGCATCAGGTGCTAATTTGTTATTTACTCGAAAAGATTATTTAGCACTTAGTTCTTTAGACAAGCATCGAGGGATTGCAAGCGGAGATGATATGTTCTTGCTGCACGATTTTTTAAAAGCAAATAAGTCTGTTAAAGTAACATTGGATAGAGCTCTTATTGTCAGAACCGCTGCGCCGGATTCATGGAAACAATTGTTCAACCAGCGTTTGAGATGGGTTGGAAAGTCGAAATATGTGAAAGATGCTTACGCTAATATGTTTGGAATTATCTCGTTACTATTGAGTTCTATTTTCCTTGTTGTGATGGTGTTGTTAATCTCAAATGGAAGTTATCGGGATGTATTAGTTTTGTTTTTTGGAAGAACACTCTTAGACATGATAATTACGCTACCAATAATCATCTTTAATAAAAGAACTATTTTGCTGTTAGCACTTCCTTTGGTTGAGATTTTTTATCCCTTTTATGTTTTCTCTTTATTGGTTGGAACATTTTTTTATCAACCAAAGTGGAAGGGTAGAGCAATTAAATAAGAATAAATTTACCGCATAAAAAAGGGGATACCTGTGACAGTATCCCCTTATTCATTTGAATTGTATTATTGTTTTTCGATTTTCATAATACGTGGTTCTTTCGTCCCTTCATATATTCCTAAGAAATATACACCTGGTGCAATTTTCTTTCCAAGTTCGAATGTTTTAGAAACACTGCCTTTGGTGTTTTGAATGGTGAAATAGGCAATTAGTCTACCCTCCGTGTTAAATATTTTCAATTTTACATCATCAGAAATATCTTCAAGGTTGATTGTAAACTCACCAACTGTTGGATTAGGAAACAATGCTGTTACATTAACTTTAGGTGTTTGATTGTCCGCTAATCCAGTAACGTCACCAATAATAACCGTTGTAGTTGCAATACAACCGTTGTCATCTTTTACATAACACGTATAAGTTCCACCAGTTAAATTGCTAAACAATGAGTTAGCACTATAGTTGATACCGTCAATACTGTATTGGTAAGGTGATGTACCGCCGTTAGCAGTTATTGTAATTGTACCATCGTTAGTATTAGTAACTGTTGTCCCAACTGCAGAAATTGTTAAAAGTGTCGGCTCACTAACTGTAGTAGTGAATGACGTTATACAATTGTTAGCATCCTTAACAAAAATCACGTATGTTCCAGCTATTAGTCCTGTAAAATTAGAGGCTGAGGCATAAGTTATTCCATCAATTGAATATTGGAACGGTGCAGTTCCTCCAGATCCAATTGCTTGTATACTGCCATTGTTTGCTCCAAAACAACTAATTGCTGTTGGTGTAGCATTCAATACCAATGCGTTGGGTTGAGTAAGAGTGTTAATTACGATAATTGAACATCCACTAGCATCGGAAACAATTGTATTATAGACACCCTGAGTTAAGTTTGTATATAGACC
>JAYSRU010000185.1:0-10888 GCA_043720875.1 Crocinitomicaceae bacterium | reverse complement strand
TTTGAAGGGTACAAGTTGGATGCAAAATAGTGTGACAAGTGCAGAAGTTTTTGGGGAAAAATTATACCTCTTAACCTATACCAAACTATTAATTTACGATATCGAAAACAACAAACTCAAGTTTAACAAACGGATCACGTTTGCTACCTATACCCAAAAAGAAGCCGTGGCTGTGAGTAAGACTGGGGTGATTTACATGACAGATGAATTCAAAAAACTAATTGGTGGCGGCACTTTGATGAAGTTGTAGCGCTTTTAGTAATACTGTCTGATTTAGAATGTGGGGCGCTAAATCCCTATTAATATATAAAAAATAAAATATGATACGAGTTTACATAATAGCTTTAACCACAATTATTGGTAGTTGCAGTAGTGGGCCAAAAGACCTCAGTGAATTTATGGTCGATATTTCAGAATTTAAAATCGATAACACAATCTTGCAGAATGGAGATTACGTTGAGGTTATTGGTTGCTCTGGCAATTTGACAACAGAGCATAAAATTGATTTTTATAATTTAGTAGTAGCAGTTTCTGAAAGAACTGGCGATACTGTGAATATTTTGGTCACCAGCTTTTTTAATATAAATTTAAACGGTAGGCGAACTCAATTCCTTTCAAATGCGACTGAAACTGGAAAGATTATGGAGAGCGCATTGAATGGAGATGTAATTGAGGGTACGAATGTCAATACATTAAAAGCAAAATCATATAGTAAAGTTTTTTATGACAGTGAATTCATACAAGTCGATGTAAGGGAGTATGCTACTGTTACTGGAATTCTAGGTGTTACTTTTACTGAACAAAAGTTGCCAGATTAATGAGGTACTTAGAAAGATTATGGTTCGTGAATATTTACCTCGATGGGATTTCAGCATTTGTAATTCTAGTGCGCGTAGAAGATTGAAAAAAGCTTCAACTATTTCTAATCAAGGCTTTCAGTTAATCATATTTGAGTGCATGACTCACTTTATTCGTTCAAAGCATTCTCTGAAAGCACACAACGTTCGTTTTCCAAATAATGCAAATCCTTATGTAAGGATAAGGTGGTTTTAGTATTGTCCAGCTCTTCTTTGTAATCGGATTTTAATTTTTTTCGCTTGATGGCTTCTAAAAAACGTCTAATATCTTCTTTGTTTTCGAGTAACAGCGCTGGAACTTCGGTAATTTTTCCTCCCTCGTCTTTTGCAATCATCGTAAAATAAGAAGTGTTTGTGTGGTTTTTTTGTCCGGTTTTTACGTTTTCAGATTCTACGCGAATTCCTATCACCATAGAGGATTTTCCAACGTGATTTATGGAGGCTTTTATACAAACTAGTTCTCCTACTTCGATGGGCATTAAAAATTCCACGAGGTCGATGGATGCGGTTACGCAATAGTTTCCAGAATGTCTCGCGGCGCAGGCATAAGCTGCTTTATCCATCAATGATAAAATAGTTCCGCCATGTATTTTTCCGCCAAAATTTGCATTCGCAGGAATCATTAATTCTGTAAGTACGCTTCTTGAATAGGAAACCGGTTTTGCATGCGTTACATTATTTTCCATCTCAAAAGTGTAAGTAAATTAATAAATTGAAAAACCGTCGAAAAACATTTTTGGTCGATTGCTGCGCATAAATTTTTCACCACCGTGGCAACTCATTAATACTGCGTGATTACCAACATGAATTAAGCGTTGCCAAGTTAATACACCATCTTCAAGCTGCGTCATTGTTTCTAATCCAGCAATTGTAGCGGTAAATTGAATTTTTTCTAACTTACCAACGGACACGGCTCTGCGTTTTAAATCATTTTCCAAATCACTGAAAAGAATTCCGTTATCTAATGGAATTACTTCCAGTTGATAAATGTTGCCTTGACCAAATTCACAATAAATATATTTCGAAAGATCGTCGTCGTTTTCTAAAATTGGCTTGCCTGGAAAGTTGTGTTTAGCTTTAATTTCGGGTAGATCCAGACTGTATTTTTTGATAGTCATCGCCTCAGTTGTACACGATTTATCGCCCATACCAACTTTTCTAACAATGAAACCTTTTGCCCGAAGTTGCATGATTAATCCTTCTTGACCAGCCAAATGTCCTGCCCCAACAGCACAAAACAAACTTGATTTACACATTAAGCTATCCAACTTCACTGCCATTGCCGAATTGCGTTCAGTGATTAGGCGCTTGTAAAAAGAATCAGACGTGTTTTCGCGCACAATTTTATTGATCTTAACAATATCTCCATTTGAATAGGCTGCCAACATTTCAAGATTTTCATCTTCATTGTGCACAGAAAGTAAATCATACCCGTCCATTATCATTAATTGGTCGTCAATGGTTTCTAAAAAAGAAATGTTTTTATTTTTTAGAACGGCTTTATCGTAAAGTAACATGTCCATAAATTGAGGCCATCCATCTTCATTACCATACGCTGTTTCACTGCTTCTTGCATTGTTGCGTTTTAGTGCTGCTTGTGAATAAACTGCGGCGTCAAAATAAGAAGCGCGTTGCACTAGCTCTGATTGAATGTCAACTTCAAACACAACATTTTTGGCAGCTAAAAAGACACACCATGTTGAGTCTTGCAGTTGCATGATATGGGGAATGTTAGAATGAAAGGTGCCAAAAAGATAACTTTTCTCTTTGAAGCCAGGTTGTGTTACTTCCCACAATAATCCAGGTTTGTTTACTTGTGCTGAACTATTTAAAAAGAAGAAGAATAAAAAGAGGATTGTTAATTTCATAGGATAATTCGTTCAATGTGGTTGTCACCAAATGCATACGGTAAATAGGCAAGCGAAGGTACTTCTTTTGTTATTATAATTCCCGGTCTCTTTCCAACAGTTATTGATCCATGAGTGTTGGTAAGATTCATTGCGAAAGCAGCATTAATAGTAAGCGCATTTACGGCCTCTTCGGGTGTCATTTTCATTTTGATACACGCTAAGGATAAAACTTGCCATAAATTGCCGTTAGGCGTTGAGCCTGGGTTAAAATCTGAGGCTAAGGCAACAGGTAAACCATTGTCGATCATGTAGCGCGCAGGAGCGAAAGGAATATTGATAAAATGCGAACAAGCAGGCAGGAGTGTAGGCATACAATTAGAATCAATCAACGCGTTCAAATCGTCTTCATCAAAAACTTCCAAGTGATCTACGGAAAGCGCTCCTAAATCAACAGCAGCTTTCACTGCTCCCAGAATAGAGAATTGATTTACGTGTACTTTAGCTTGCAAACCATGCTTTTTTCCAGCCTCTAAAATTGCTTGCATTTCAGCAACCGTAAAATAATTACGTTCACAGAAAACATCAATAAAATCTGCTAAATTTTCTTCGGCGATTACGGGTAAAATTTCATTAATCAGTACGTCGATGTATCCTTGATGGTTTTCCTTATATTCGGTTGGAAAAGCATGAGCTCCAAGAAATGTAGCTTTGATTTCTAATATGTTGGTTGCTTTTAAGCGTTTTATTACGCGCAACATTTTCAATTCTGCGGCAACACTTAAACCATAACCTGATTTTATTTCGATGGCAGCGGTGCCATAGCTCTTTACTAAATGTAAGCGTTTCAATGAATTTTCAAACAATTCATCTTCAGTCATTTCAGCAAGTCGTCGGGCAGAATTTAATATCCCACCACCTTTTGCAGCAATATCTTCATAAGAAAGACCTTTAATCCGATCTTCAAATTCTTCTTCTCGGCTTTTGGCAAAAACTAAATGCGTGTGGGGATCACAAAATGCAGGTAATACAAATTTTCCTTCTGCATCAATGACTTCAAGTTCTCTCCAATCTAGAATTCCTTCCCAATCTTCCATGGCACCATAAGCTATAATTTCACCATCCTCTAACGCAAGAAAAGCATTGTTTAGCTGAGGTAAAGTACCCATTTCTTTTCCAGCAACGAAAGGACTAAAATTTTCGCCCACTTGAAAAAGCGTTTTTATGTTCTTGATTAGAATTCTACTCATAGTACAAAGTTACGCAAAAAGTAAAATAAGAATGTGTTTTGACGTTACCCTTCTGTTTAAATAGCGGTAAAAAAGTACTCGAAATAGATTATTAGTTTATTTTTATTAAAGTATTGCAGAACTAAACAAAACTGCTATCTTTGCTGTCCCGATCAATGAATGCCCGAGTGGCGGAACTGGTAGACGCGCTGGACTCAAAATCCTGTTCTTTCGGGAGTGCCGGTTCGATTCCGGCCTCGGGTACAAAAATGATTAAAACCACTCATCTTTTTATGAGTGGTTTTTTTTGTTAATTGCATCTACTATTTCATGATCCTCTAAAACCGAATAATCCAAATTTCTAGCAATACAATTTTGTGTATAAAAGAGTGTCTATCGGTCTCGCGAGATCTAATAAACTCCACTGGGATGAAAAAATACTTATCGAAGATAGTTGCCAGTCAATCCATTAAAATACTATTCGTCACAATTTTTTTTTATTAAATCCATTAAAAATGTATATTTATCGCTCACATTGACAGTACTATGATTCAATTTTTACGCTATTTTTTATTATGCATGCCTTTTACCTTTTGTGCACAAGGCTATCAAGTTGCCTTACAAGGTCAAGCGCAACAAGGTATGGCAAGTGCAGGTACAGCTTTTTTGCATGATGCAAGTTATATTTTTTACAATCCCGGTGCTGGAGCGTTTTACGATAAATCTGAAGTAAACTTAGGTGGCACACCCGTTTTTTCTAGAATTCTTTTTGAAGATCAAAATACACATACAACCAATAGATCAAATTCTCCAATGGGTACGCCTTTTAGTGTTTACGGGGTTTATCAACAAAAAGAAACAAGCAAACTTAAATTTGGTATGGGAATTTATACCCCTTTTGGAAGTACAGTTTCTTACGAAGACGGTTGGATAGGTAGATTTGCGTTGACTCGTTTAGAATTGAAGGCAATATTTTTTCAACCTACCCTAAGTTATAAAGTAAACAAGTACATTGGAATAGGCGCTGGATTTGTATATGCAATGGGTAGTGTAAATCTTCAAAAAGATATACCGGTAATTGACGCAAATGGAACTTACGGAAAGGCAGAACTAAGTGGTAAAGCTAAAGGATACGGATATAATGTAGGGGTATTGATTCAAGCCACGGAAAAGTTTAGAGTCGGTTTGAATTATCGCTCACAAGTTGATATGGCAATATCCAAAGGGACAGCTACTTTTACCGTTCCTAGTGGTCTGGCTCCAAATTTCCCGAGTGGAAGTTTTACTTCTTCGCTTCCGTTACCCAAAGTTATCTCATTGGGTTTAGCCTATAAATTATCACCAAAACTAGATTTGACCTCAGATGTAAATTTTGCAGGTTGGAAAGCATACGACACCTTAGCGTTTGATTATGAGTTGAATACAGCTTCTTTGCTGGATACAAAATCTGCCAGAATGTATAAAAATTCATTTGTGATGCGTCTAGGAGCACAGTATAAATTGAACAAATCTTTAGCGTTGAGAGTTGGGGTTGCATACGGATTAACTCCAGTGCAAGATGGTTATGTTACTCCAGAAACTCCAGACGCAAATAGGGTTACATTTACCACTGGTTTCGGATATGCTATTAACACTAAGTTGATTTTGAACATGTCATTATTGTTCACACATCTTAAAAGAGAAGATACCAACCTTGAAACTAATTTGAGTGGTATTTACAAGACGAATGTTTTGGCTCCAGGTTTTTCTTTTGCCTATACTTTTTAACTATTGATTATGACAGGAAATAGATTGAATACTTTTTTTAATTCAGTAACGCTAAGTTGTGTTTTCGCACTCATTCTGGTAAGCTGTAAACCAAAAATACATACGATTATTGCGGACAAGGGTATGGTAAATCCCGATCGCGTCCTAATGCTTGGCGGTAGTGCAATTTCCGGTTATACGGATGGAGCTTTATCTGAAGATGGGCAACTTTATTCGGTTGCTGCCCTTTTGTCACAACAACTTCAAACCATTGGATCTCCAGCAATTATTCATCCGCTAGTTGCAACAAGTTCAGTTGGAATGAGTGTGGATGGAAAGTCGAAAATGAAATTAGATTATAAAACGGATTGCAAAGGTGTAACGGCACTGTCACCAGTTCGTATTGCAAGTATTGGAGATGCAAGTATCTTTTCAAACATTTATGCCGCCACAAACCCATTTACCAATCTAGGAGTACCATTTCTTAAGGCAGCTCATTTAAATGATGCAACTTTTGCAAGTAGTGATCAGTTTTTTGGCAGGATTACATCTGGTATTTCTAATTCATTACTTACGAATGCGGTTGCATTAAATGCAACGTTTTTTACGCTCATGATTGGTGAAGGAGATGTATTGGATTTCGCAATGAAAGGAGGTGTAAGTGCTAGTTTGGTTTCTACTGCAAGTTTCGAATCTGATGTCAATACAACCGTTAATGCACTAATTGCAAATGGAGCTCGTGGTGTTTTAACTAATATTCCTGATGTCACTCAATATCCATATTTCACTACTATTCCTTGGAATGGGTTAACATTGGATGCAGCAAAAGCGGCTTCCCTAAATACTGCCCTTGGTGCATTTGGTTTTGGTACTTATGTTGAAGGTGCAAATCCGTTCATCATTAACGACGCATTGTCACCAGCAGGTTTTCGTTGGATAAAAGAAGGAGAGTTGGTTCTTTTAGGAGTTCCGCTTGACTCAATTAAATGTTATGGAATGGGATCAACTTCAGGTGGACTTCCAGAGAAATACGTGCTTACATTAGATGAAATTGCACAAATAAAATCATCCACGGCTGCCTATAATGCAAGTTTGTCATCAATCGCTAATACCAAAGGCTTGGCTTTTGCCGACATCAATGCGCTTTTTGTAAAGTTACCAACTGGTTTCCCAATTAATGGCGTTTCCATGTCGTCTAAGTTTGTTTCAGGAGGCGTCTTTTCATTGGATGGATTAAATTTAACGCCAAGAGGAAATGCATTAGTGACAAATGAATTCATTAAAGCAATAAATTCATCATACAATTCTTCAATCAAACCACTCGATGTTACTTCGTTTCGAGGTGTAGTTTTTCCATAATTCAAAATCAATAAAAACCAATAAAAACTAAATACTATGAAAATTTTTACTTTACTTGCCTTAACGGGTTTAATTTCAACAAATGCGAACGCACAATGTGCCGGCGGTAGATATGAATCGGATATCTTTTCTGCTGTAACGGTAACCAGCAATATTGTATACGGGTCAAATACTTCTTCTTCTGGAGCTGTAACATCTTTAAAATTAGATTTCTACGAACCAACAGGTGATACTGAATTGCACCGTCCCTTAATTATCTTTGCACATGGTGGAAGTTTTATTGGTGGCTCGAAAACCGATGCAGATGTATCAGCTTTGTGTAACCGATTCGCCAAAAAAGGATATGCTTGTGCCTCGATGGACTATAGACTTGGATTTTTCCCATTTGATTCTGTAAACTCTGTTAAAGCGGTGGTGAGAGCAGTGCAAGATATGAAAGGCGCATTGCGTTTTTTCTACATGAATGCAGCAACGAATACAAGTTTGTATAAAATTGATACGACAAATATTTTTATTGGGGGATCCTCTGCGGGCGCAATAACGGCTTTACACACTGCTTATTTGGATCAAGAGTGTGAATTGTATTCTCATTTATCTGCGGCAACT
This sequence comes from Crocinitomicaceae bacterium, assembly GCA_043720875.1. Lineage (GTDB taxonomy): Bacteria > Bacteroidota > Bacteroidia > Flavobacteriales_D > Crocinitomicaceae > JAYSRU01. The sequence continues at coordinate 3,244 of JAYSRU010000185.1, read as the reverse complement.
ATTGCTTCGCTAGGTGGATTAGAAGGAACAAGTGGCAACGCTGGTCGTTCGACAACAGTAAAAGGTGTTATTAATCTTTGTGGTGCTTTGGCGGTTTATAAATGGTTGGAAGTTGGAGATGTGCCATTTGTTTCTTTACACGGAACTGTTGATGCAGTGGTTGGCTATAACAGACAAATTGTTAATCCTGGCGTGCCTTTGATTTACCTTGATGGAAGCAGAATGTTAGTGGCTCAAGCTGCGGCAGTTTCTGTTGCGAATCCTTTTTACACGTTTAGAGGTGCTCCTCACGTTCCTTATGCTGGTGGATCGGTTTCACAAATGGCATACATGGATACCGTGGTTAATTTCACAAGAGATTTCTTGATCGGAAGATTGGGATGTTCATTGCCTCCGTTGCAACTAGCAAATACACCTTCGCAAACAGCAAACTTGTATAATGCAATTGTATGTGGAATTGGTGGAATAAATGAAAGTGCAACGGAAGAGTTATTCTCAATTTATCCAAACCCTGCACAGAATATCATGACCATTGATGCTAAAGCAACTATTTCTAGTATTACTATGGTGGATGTTGCTGGTAAGCTTTTACTTTCTGTAAATCCGAATTCAAATTCGTATGAATTAAATCAATCAGATTTTGGTAAAGGAATCTTTTTTGTAAGTATCACAACTGAAAAAGGAATGGTAACTAAAAAGGTGATGTTTAACTAAGCGAAATCAATTAAGTTGAAGGAAGGGAAGGTTAGACTTCCCTTTTTTTATGCTTGTTTTTACGTGTAATCTAACTCGTCATTTACTGAGGTGAAATCGATTTACGAATAAGGGAAGAGTTGTAAAGTAATAGTGTTGGTTTACTCCTCACGACCAACGCAGCCGTGATAGGTTTTAGCATAATGTTTAGCAATCAAAAAGCGAACAGGGAAATAACTTGCGCTAAACGATAATATTGAAATTATGCCTAACACCAACAATGTGTCCATGGTGTCAAACGAAATAGGGAAAGGTTCTCCAGCAGAATTAGGTAGCAAAAGAATTTTCCATTTGATTTGAGCGAAGCAAACTCCTGCACCTAATAATAAACCAAATAGTGCTCCTCTTGCACAGATTAATAATCCTTCATAAACAAAAATACGTTGAATAAATGCGCGGTTTGCCCCAAAACTAGCCATGGTTTGTATATCTTGCTTTTTCTCAATAAAGAGCAAGGTTAACGATGCAATTAAGTTAAACGAAGCGAGTATAAATACGAAAATCAGAATGGTAATAACAATCAATTTTTCTGATTTACTGGTTTGAAATATGAGTTGATTTTTTTCATAACTTGTTTTAACAACATAATCTTCACCAATACTGTTTTGGATAAGCGTTTTTACATCTTCCAAGTCATTTCCATTTTTTACATCAACCGCAATTAGACTTAAATCAGTATCATATTTCAATATTGAGCGACCATATTCCAAAGAAACCAGCATGAATTGACTGTTAACTTCTTTGTTATAGTTAATCCTACCTGCGACTTCAATGGTATTCGTGGAGAAAGGATTACTCCCGAGTTTCATTTTTGCATTTCTTCTCGGGGCATGGACAATTATTGTTTCTCTTGGAGCTCCTTCTAGTATCATACCGTTCAGTTTATCCAATAAGGTGGCTCCGAAAACACTAAGTTCATTCTCTCCTTCAGAAAGAATTATTTCTCCATCAATCTTATGTTTTTCGGCTTGAATGATTTTGAGGTAATTGGGTTCGACTCCTAATAAACGAGCGTTCACCCACTTATTCTCATGTTTTAGAACCACCACCTCCTCAACTGCCTTTGAATAATCTTCAATTTCAGCTATCGCTTTGAGTTTTTGAAATGGAAAAAATTCTTCATTAAATGTTTTTCCGTGCGTGGCTCTAATGGTTATATCCGTGTCAAATTCAGAATAGAGCTTTTCAACCATTCCTTCAATTCCATTAAAAGCAGCAATCAATATCACTAACGCAGAGGTAGTTACCGCAATACCTATCATAGAAATACGCGTTACCCAGTTGACAACTGTTTTTCGTTTTTTACCTGATAAATACCTGCGCGCTATGAAATAGGAGACATTCAAAAATTTATTTTTTAAGCAATTGATCTATTTCGTTGGCATAATCTAATGAATCGTCGATACGAAAATCTAATTCTGGTATTTTTCGCATGTTTTTTAAGCGAATTCCAACCTCTTTGCGAATTTTAGCAGCGTTTTCTTTGATGTTTTTAACAACATCTGCTTTTTCTGGTCCTGCAAAAATACTCAAGTAAATACGAGCTAAAGACAAGTCAGAAGTAATGCGTACAACCGTTACACTTACCAACGCCCCTAAACAAAGTTCGCGTGCTTGTCGTTGTAAAATAATTGAAACTTCTTCTTGAATTACGCCTTCAATGCGGTTTTGTCTTATAGATGCCATGGTGCAAAATTACGAATTGCTAAACGATATTCAACCTTGATTCACTAACTTATCATTTGATAGCCAATATTATTTTGGATTATTGGATAATCTCGGCGTCTTTCTAGTCGTTTACTTGATGATATTAATCTTATCTTTGTACGTATGAATTTTAACCGTCGCATTGCCAAGTTGATCAAACCTTACGGTAGATACAAATGGCTTACTATTTTTTTCAATTTTCTATTTGCTGTATTTAATTTGCTTTCGTTGGCGCTTTTTATTCCAACAATGAAAATAATTTTTAGAGATGAAGAAAATGCTGCGGTACTAGTGAAACCAGTTGCGGACGGATCTTTTCTTGGCTATTTCGAGAATTTACCCAAACAATTAGAATATTTTACGGAGTTGACAGTGCGAGACAATCCAATGCAAGCTTTGTTTTATGTCTGTGTTTCGGTTTTGATTGCATTTTTTTTGAAGAATGTTTGTAGGTATTTAGCTATTTATTTTCAGTCCTATTTGCGTATGGCTGTAGTGCGCGATTTGCGTGAAAAAATGTTTGAAAAAACAAATCGCTTGCCAATGGCCTATCATACCACAGAAAGAAAAGGCGATTTGTTGGCACGAATGAGTGTAGACGTTGGAGAACTTGAAATTGCTACTACCAACTATTTGGAATTATTTTTTAGAGAGCCAATTGCTATTGCGATGACATTAGGGTTTCTGTTCTACTTGAGTTACCAATTGACTTTGATATCATTTATCTTGCTTCCCATCACAGCATTTGTGATTTCACGGATTAGAAAGTCTTTGAAGAAAACAG
>JAYSRU010000184.1:0-3761 GCA_043720875.1 Crocinitomicaceae bacterium | reverse complement strand
TTCAAGGCTTAGGCGTAACAACTTCTACAAATAATAGTCCTTTTACTTTTAGGACTAGTGCTGGCGCTTACACAAATCCTGCTGTTGCCTACAATAAAGGTGATGCAGCTGTAATAGATGCTAGATTAAGAATAAAAATACGTGAATATAAATCGAATGGAGACTCACTAACTACGGTATTTGACATGAAGATAGATGAGAGATCTACTGCAGATATCACTGGGGTTGCTCAAACGGTGAATGCAACAGGAGAGACTTTCTATCAAACGGTTGCAAATTCTGTAACCGATGATGCAACTATTATTCGTCGTGTATTATTGAATACAGATGTAGTAATTACTGGCGGTTCAGAAGATTTCTATAGTTACATTACAGTTAGCAAACCAAGCACTTCTTTGGCTCAAACTAAACCAGTATTTACGAATTTAACTTGTGTGAACAGTGCAGGTGTAAGTTCAAGAGTAGTTGGTATTTTCTCCAGCAGAACTACATTTATTGCACTTAAACCTGCATGGAGAGTAAATCCTTCAAATATCAATTCGCCTTTCAGAGGAATAGACAAGAACAGTATGAAAGAGCTAGCAATAGGTCAATATACGGGAACAAAACTTTTCTGTTCAACGTGTATAATTGATGCTTCTGAACTTTGGTCTTGTCCATAATTCACTCAACAAACTTACATGAGTAGAATTACTCTTTTTGCCGACATTTTATTACCACTCGGAGTTCAAAACCTATTTACCTACCGCGTACCTTTTGAGTTAAATGACGCACTTTTAATCGGTGCGCGTGTTGTTGTTCCCTTCGGTAAAAGCAAGTTTCAAACGGGTATCGTAATCAATATACATGAAAATATTCCGAACGGATATGAAGCAAAGTATATTGAGCATTTATTAGACGAAAGTCCAGTAATCAATCAAAAACAATTCAAACTTTGGCAATGGGTAAGTCAGTATTACCTAGCGCCTCTTGGTGATGTAATGAACGCAGCACTTCCGGGAAATTTAAAACTTGCCAGTGAAACAAAAATTCAACTTCACCCCAATTTCAATGGAAACACAACCAATTTAAGCGACCGAGGTTTTCAAGTTGTTGAAGCATTAGAAATTGCACAAAGTAATAATGATGACTTAAGCCTCAAGCAATTAGCTGAGATTTTCAACCTAAAAAATGTAATGCCTTTAATCAAGGTTTTAATAGATCAGCAAGTTGTAATTACGGTGGAAGAATTACAAGAAAAACAAAGCATTAAGCACCTCAAATATGTTTGTATAAGTGATGATTATTTATCCGAAGAAAAGCTATCAGAAGCACTAGAATCACTTAATCAAAAGAAAAAAGACCTTCATTTATATGAAGTATTACTGCAGGCCATTGGCGCAGGATTATGGATAGACGGTAATACACAATGGGTCTTACGTAAAGATCTTGAAAAACTAGGCTTAAGCACCTCAAGTATTGAAACCTTAGCCAAACGCGGGATATTAACCATTGAGTCTAGACCTGTCAACAGGATTGCTCTGTTTTCTAAAGATATAAAACCAATCTCTCCGCTTTCGCCTGCACAAGCTGTTGCGCATACAGATATTGTTGAAGCATTCAAAAACCTCGATACATGTTTATTGGAAGGGATTACGGGTTCAGGTAAAACAGAAATTTATGTCCACCTAATTAATGAGGTTTTGAGTCAAGGAAAACAAGTGTTTTTCATGTTACCTGAGATTTCGTTAACCTCACAACTCATTCAACGATTACGTAGTTTTTTCGGCGATCAAGTTGGCGTTTACCATAGTAAGTACAATCAAAATGAGCGGTTGGAAGTGTGGAACGAATTACTGAAGGAAGAATTTTCTAGGTTCAAAATTATTGTTGGCACACGATCATCCGTGTTCTTACCATTTTCGAACCTAGGCCTAATCATTATCGACGAGGAGCACGAAACTTCCTTTAAGCAACAAGACCCATCTCCAAGATACAATGGAAGAAGCACAGCATTAGTATTAGCCCAACAGCACAAGGCAAAAACCTTATTAGGATCAGCTACGCCCTCTTTTGAATCTAAGTTCCTGGCAAAGGAAGGCAAATTCGGCTATGTTCAATTATCGGAACGCTTTGGCAATTCAATCCTCCCCTTAATCGAGTTGATCGACATGAAGAAAGAACGCGAAGTGAATCAAAACTTCTCGTTCTTTAGTAAAAAGATGTTATTTGAAATTGGTTTGGCTATTGAGAATAAAAAGCAAGTTATTTTGTTTCAAAATCGTAGGGGTTATACTCCTCAACAAAATTGTGAAGTTTGTGGTTGGGTTGCCGAATGTAAAAATTGTGATGTAAAGCTTACTTACCACATGCAAGGTAACGTATTAAAATGTCACTATTGTGGCTATATTCAAAGTCCAATTAGCACCTGTAATTCATGTGGTAGTACGCGGATTAAAACACAAGGATTTGGGACAGAAAAGATTGAAGACGAGTTACAATTGCATTTCCCTAAGCTACGAATTGCCCGTATGGATTTGGACAGTACGCGCACCAAAAATGCCTTTACTAACTTAATCGAACAATTTGAAGAACAACAAATTGATGTAATGATTGGTACACAAATGATAACCAAAGGCTTAGATTTTGAAAATGTTCACTTAGTGGGTATTGTGGATGCAGACCAAATGTTAAATGCTCCAGATTTTAGGGCACATGAACGTGCATTTCAATTAATGACTCAAGTGGCAGGTCGAGCTGGCAGAAGAGAAACACAAGGAAAAGTTTTCATCCAAACTGGTCAAGTTGAGAATTGGGTTGTAAACGCTATAAAACAACAAAATTTAGAAGAGTTCTATTGTTTGGAATTGGAAGAGCGTGAACGTTACTTCTACCCGCCTTACACTAAGTTAATCGAAATCACGCTCAAGCACAGAGAAGAAAATATTCTTATTGAAAATTCAATGGCTTTTGGCGATGCATTGTTTACGCATTTTGGAAACAGACTTAATGGTCCTGATCGCCCAGCGATTGGAAGAATCAAGAACATGCATTTAAGGGTTATAAAGATCAAAATTGAACGTGCGATAAGTCAAATTAAAACAAAAGAGATCATTCAAGAATGCTTAAATACGTTTTATCAAAACGCTCGACACCGTTCCACAATTGTCAGCATCAACGTTGACCCAATATAATTTCAATGCCTGAAAACAACTGTTTTGGGTTATCCAAAGCAAAATGTTCATATATAATGTGTTATTACTTCATTCAAATAGCGCTCAATTAAGAAAAACTGCTATTTTTGCAAACGATAAAAAAATAAAAATGTTAGAAGATATCACTGGATCAGAGATCAAAGACCAATTTAAGAAAAACAAAACATTACGTTTAACATCACTTATCATAGGTGGAGTTGCAGTTTTAGTACTTGGTTACTTTTTATACAATCAGTTTATTTGGAAACCGAAAAACGAAAAATCAAAAGAAAACTTTCACGTTGCATTAAATTATGCTGCAATTGATAGTGTTGACTTGGCGATTGCTGAAGCTCAAACTTTTGTAAACAAATACGACGGAACTAAAGGTGGCGAGAATGCTCAATTCACATTAGCTCGTATGTTAATGTCAAAGGGAAAATTCAACGATGCTTTGAAAGAATTGGAAGGTGTTGATATGGATGATACTTTTGGAAAAATATATGTAATTGGTTTACAAGGAGATTGTTACAGCGAATTGAATAATCTTTCAAAAGCTGCAAAATTCTATGTAGATGCTGCATATAC
>JAYSRU010000183.1:0-3766 GCA_043720875.1 Crocinitomicaceae bacterium | reverse complement strand
AAAAGCTTCAATTCTTCGTTGTTTCAAAAAATTATCCCTCATCCGTCAGCTGACGGACTCGATCGTTAAATTTGAGAAATGCCTCAACTTGAAACTTTTGTATTGTCTTGCATTTAGTCTATTGGGATAATCTACTTCAACAGTGCGTTAAACAACAAATCTGCTTGCAATTGATATCCAGCAACAGTGAAATGCAATTGATCTTCGTGCCCCAATTTTTCTTGTACCCATTGTGCATTTGAAGCGAAACCACCCATAATGGTGTTTAAATCCCAAAGTGCAGCATTTGTTTCCGTTGCTACTTGTTTCAATATTCGGTTAATTACCAGCGTATTTGGCGGAACTTGGTTTTTATAGCGCGTATCCGGACAAGTGGTGAAAAGAATTTCTGTACGCGTTGAAATCATGTAAATTTTTTGAATAAAACTAGTTACCTCTTTAGCATATGCAAGACTATCAAAATCACCTTTGTAGGATTCGTTACTTCCAAACGAAAAAATCACTAAATCGGGCTTCGCTTTTTCAATGTCTTTCAACACATCAGCTTCTTTTTCGAGTAAGATCTGAAACTGAGAACCAGAAACGCCTTTGTTGAGATAAACTATCGGTCTTTTAAATGAAAAATGCAACCAACGCTTCCACTTAGGACTGGTAAACGCTGCGGATAAATTGTCATACAAACGATCTATTAAATTTGCCATGGCAATATGCGAATCACCATAATGCATGATGCGAACCTTGCTTTTTCCTTTTTTGAGTCCTTCTAGTTTACAAACAAAACGAGCCAAACTATCTTTTGCAATTATTACATTTTCTGATGAATTTAGATTTTCGAGTGTAAGCATGTTGGTTTGATTTTGGGCGCTCACATCAATTGCGGTGAACGATAGGATTAAAAATAAGATGGATTTAGGGTTCATTTGCGTTGTTTACGTTTTTTAGTGGCTGACTTCACTTTCACGAGCGTTCCATTTTCATAAACCTCTACCCGCTCTTCACTACCAGATTCATCATAATAATACCAATTACCCTTCTTGATCCATAACCAACCTGCATTTAATACTTCAGAGAAATTCAACTTTAATTTTGGATATGTTACGGACGCTAATTCCCCTGTACTGGTAATAAAATCAACAGGATTTTCAAAAGAAGATAATTGAATGTAATCATATAAATAATAACCTCTTGATGCTACCGCACCATTTTTATGAAAGTATTGCCATTCACCTATGGGTATCCCATCATCGTAATGACCAAAAGATTTCATCTCTCCATTTGACTGAAATCTCACATCAATTCCTTCGCTAAAGCCTGAATTATTCGTGCCGTAATAATAACTTAAATAGCCACGTTCGTCACTATTAAAACCTACACTCTTCTCTAAAAGACTATCTACATACCACGTTAGCGAAACTACTTGATCTCTTTTATACGAAGCTGATTTTCCAATTGGCCGGCCAAACCAATAATTAGACTCTGAGTAAGTACGCGTATCAGGTTGTTCACTTCTAAACCTGCCATGTCTTGTAAATTTTTTAAACGAAAAATATCCTTCAATTGATAGCTTGTGAACCTGCATCGAATCTAAATATTTAATTTCACAATCAGTTCGGTCTTTGAATGTGACATTTATTGGAGACTTGGCAATGGAATCATAACCACTCCAAATACCTATTTTATATCTATTTATCTCTTTCCCGAAAATAATAATTTTACTCAATGGATAATAATAAAATGTATCCACAGCACCTTCTCTCACTCCTTTTAGTTTATAATCAGGCACAACGCTACCTTTAACATAATGTTCAGTGAAAGCAATACCACCACCATTTTCTTCATAATGAACCATATCAGCTCCTCCATAAGGTGATGTAAAACATTTTGAAGTCAGCGTGCCTAATTCATTTTTTGTTTCTGTAAATGGCCCAATTCCCATTGATTGCGGACCTCCTTTTTTTGCATCATACTTAGATTCATTGAGAAACACGTCAGGGGTAGGGTTGATAAACACGATTGCATTTGCGTCATTCAATAAGAAAGTATCGGGTTTAGCGTTCCAAAACCCTAAAGAATAATTATCTCTGTAGCATCCAACTCTTTTACTAGTATCATTCTTCAAGACATATTGCACACAGCCATTTGCAACTACTTCTACAACAAAAACATATTTTGATTTATCGATAAGTTCTGTACTAAAATAGCTAAACCCTTCCTTTTGCGCCCGAAACGAAGTCGTCGCTGCAACTATAAGAAAGAATAGAATTGATTTGAGATTCATTTATTGCTTTTTATTATTGCCAAGTTACCCGTCACTTAAAAGTAATCGAAATATAGCGCTTTAAAATTACAACAATTAAGAACACACACTGTATACTCGACAATAGAAACAAATAAAATAATGAAGCAAGTGCTGTTCCAGGTTCACCAAATATAAATAATTGCAGGTATAGATAAACAGAATACGCTAAAAAACCAAGGGTGTTTGCTATTTTGAAGAACTTAGAAAATTTCATAACGATAACTACTAACACCAAAATTGTTAGCAGTCCGCTAAGTATATAGATTATGTTTGTTTCGGTCATTTCAACACGTGTAAATTCCTATTCGATTTTTCCGGTCAGGTATTGTTTTCAATTATTTGAAGCGTAATAAAGTTAAACAAATAATCATTTTGCCAAAGAATTCGCTCTCTCTATTTGCTCAAACGCTTTTTGAATATGATTTGTCGTTTCGATTGCATAATATGCCATAACAAAATAGGTCACGATATAAATTACCGCAATCACTCCATTCAGGATTAGAAAAAACCAAAAAGCCCGTTTAATATATTTTAACCTATTTTTTTTCATAATTTAAGTAACTCACAACACGTATTCATTGCTAAAGTTAAACAAAAAAAGCCTTAGACGAATCTAAGGCTTTCATTATTTCTGTAACATGTAATTCAAATCAGATTCTTAGTTCTTAAACTAAACCTTGATCGATCATTGAATCTGCAACTTTAATGAAACCAGCAATGTTTGCTCCTTTCACGTAGTCAGTATATCCGTCTGCATCAGTTCCGTATTTCACGCAAGCGTTGTGGATAGAAACCATGATATCATGTAAACGTGTATCCACTTCCTCAGCTGTCCAGCTTAAACGCAATGAGTTTTGTGACATTTCCAAACCTGAAGTTGCAACACCACCAGCATTAGAAGCTTTTCCTGGAGAGAACAATACTTTTGCAGCATGGAATACAGCAATTGCTTCTGGCGTTGAAGGCATATTTGCTCCTTCAGCGATACATTTACAACCGTTTGCAACCAAAACCTTAGCCTCATCACCGTTCAACTCATTTTGAGTAGCACAAGGTAACGCGATGTCAACTTTAACATCCCAAGGACGTTTTCCAGCAACAAATTTAGCATTAGGGTATTTTGTAGCGTATTCAGAAATACGACCTCTTTTTTCGTTTTTCAATTCCATTACGAAAGCCAATTTACCTGCATCAATTCCATCAGCATCATAGATGTAACCTTCAGAATCTGAACAAGTAACCACTTTTGCACCTAATTGCGTAGCTTTTTCAATTGCGTATTGTGCAACGTTTCCAGAACCAGAAACCGCAACAACTTTACCTGCAAATGAATCACCTTTCACTGCCAACATTTCTTTCGCGAAATAAACAGTACCGTAACCAGTAGCTTCTGGACGAATCAATGATCCACCCCAGTTTCTACCTTTTCCAGTTAAAATACCTGTAAACTCGTTACGGATACGCTTG
>JAYSRU010000182.1:0-10958 GCA_043720875.1 Crocinitomicaceae bacterium | reverse complement strand
CCAATTATATACGCCTTGTTGAACAAGTTTCCCGTTATAAGTTCCATCCCATCCTACATTTATGTCATTAGTTTGATAAATCTGTTCACCCCAACGGTCAAATATTTTTAATTCAAAACCATAAGGATCAATTCCGCTTATACTAATTTTCCAGTCTTGGTTGAATTCGTCTCCATCTGGTGTAAATGTATTTGGGGCGTATAAGATAACATCCTCAACAACATGTACTATTCGCGTAATTGAATCAATACAGCCATGAGGAGAAGTAACCGTAAGCGTGATTGGGTAAAAGTTAACAACTCCTTCCGGATAACGGATATTCAATGCTTCTTGATTAGAGAAAGGCAAATCGCTTCCAGGAATTTCCCAGTTAATTATACTAACAGGTCCGTAAGAAGTGTTATTAATAAACACAACAGGATCAAGGTTTGAAACAGGTGTAGAATTAATATCAAAACTCGCAATAGGTACTTGATAAGCTGTAATTAGATTCGCAAAAGAAGTTGTCCAGTTGCAGCCTGCTTGTGTTTGAACATAAACAATTGGTGTGTACACTCCGGCATTCACAAAGGTATGCGTTAGTGTGTCTTCGTACGTGTTATAATGTTCAATGTTGCCATCACCATAATTGATGATTAAGGTATCCAACAATATTGGAAGGTTTCCTAAAACTAAATCTGTTGTAAACGGCGCACATCCATTGGAATCTGAAGGAACCAATGAGAAGTCAGTTATTACAATTTGAGTAGCAGTCATACAAGAATCTACAGTAGGGGAGCCACAAACTTCACTTAAGGTGACACAAATATTATTTACTGCACTAGAAGGAACAAAGCTAAGTGTTTGTCCTGTTCCTACATTTACACCGTTTGATGTCCATGTAAAAATGTAAGGTGTGCTACCGCCAATTCCGGTTGCAGAAACTGTTACAGTTCCACTAGTACAAATTAATGTGTCTGGAGATATTGTTACAATCTGTAAAGCTGGTGGTTCGTTAACTATAAAAGCTAAGTTGTCAGTACAGCCATCAGCATTAGCAATAGTTATAGTGTGGTTACCTGCTAATAAATTCGGAACAGTGAATGGAGATGTTGCATTGATATTTGGTCCTCCATTTAATGAGTAATAGCTAAAATTGATTGCAGTGATATCTATACTTCCAGTTGCGCTTGCATGGCAATTTACATCGGTTACCAAACTGTTGGTAATATCACCAAGCACTTCACTTACTGTAACTGTTGCGTTATCCACACAAGTTCCTGATGATACTGTATACGTATAAATACCAGGATTCATAGTTGCCGCGTTATAAATGCCGGTAGAAGGTGTTGCCCCTGGACCTGTCCAAGTTCCACCCGTTGCAACTCCAGCTCCTAATAATAAGAATAGGTTGTTTGGTGGTGCTTGAGCGCACAAGCTAAGTGTAGTATTTATTCCGGCAAATGGTGTAAATAACGTATTAATATTCATTGTGTCAGTAGTGAAACACAATGGATGTCCAACAGGATAACCCGATACTACATATGTTTGAGCCCCACTAATGTTTGCAATTGGATTGGCAATATTGGGGTTGTTTAACCCTGTTGCGGGTGACCATTGGTAAGTAAGAATCGGGGCGCAATTTGCAGTAATAGTTTGCGGCGCAGTACTTTGAGTAGCATTGTTTAATACAGTTGCTCCAGTTGAATTTAGTACAGTATAACTGCACTCATTTATCCATGCTCCAATTGCATTAAATGTAAATGTTGCAGTGGAGCCATTGTTTATTAAAAGAGGTATAATGTTACTTGAACCAGTTGCAATTGTATAAACTGTTGGAACACCACCAATAGTAACCGTTACGGTATTTCCATTCCAACCATCACCAAAACTATCATCTAGATCGAGCGTATAATTGCAAGGGGCGGCACTTCCGCCAGCTGTAGCCAATAAATTGATAGGAGTTAAAACACCGTCACATAACGTTTGATCTAACCCAGCATTTACTTGAGGGTTTGTTGTTACCGTTAACATGAATGACGTATCGTAAGTGCAACCATAATCATTTGTCATCGTGTAAACTAATGGATACGTCCCAGCTACTAAAGGGTTTATTGCAATAATATCATCAAAACTACTTAATGTTGCATTTAATCCTGGAGGGATTGTCCAGTACGATGAATCTGAAGTTATTCCGTTATTTGGAGTGAAAGGAACAACAGGTTGAAGTAACGCGGGATCAACATTCAATGCGAACGAGAATAAGGTTCCATCATCTGCCGCCCAGTTGTCAATAACTGTAATTGTCCAAACTCCGTTTAAAGGGCATCCAATAAAGTTACTTAATGGCTGAATAGGTTCATAGTTTCCAGCAGGAAGAGTACCTCCCCATCCACTTGCAGCTACCCATTCAACCCATGTTTGAGTTGCAGTTGGAGTAAAACAATATGTAAATGGAACACCTTGTGTGGCTGGGATAGAACAATCAACGTTATCCGCTTGAACGGGTATGCCGATTTGTGTTCCTCCTCCTCCTTGTTGGTGAAGTATTGCGTTTTGTCCATTCGGGCAATTTAAAATTACCACCAAATCTCCCATGTAAGAGTGTTCTAATTCAATACAAATACTTTGCAATTGACTTACGTTAGTGATGGTTGACCCAGCAACAAATCCTGTTTGAGTTAAATCTATATTTTGAGAAACTCCTAGCAAAGTATCTGGTAGACATCCGTCATCTGTCGAATTAAAATTTGGAAATCCGTTCCATGTAACTTCCCAAGATTGAGGGTCGGCAATAACGGTTAATGATTCGCCCAGGCAAAGCGAAGTGTCTGATTGAAAGCCAACAAAAGTAGGAATAGTTGACACAATAACTTGTAGGTCTAATAGATTATTGTTTACGCAGGTAACAGGGGCTTGATCTGTATTATTGTCAGTTACAAATAACTGTACTAAATACCTTCCTGGCGCATCGAAACTGTGATTTACATTTTGACCTAATGCGGTTGATCCATCCATGAAATCCCATTCGTACTGTGAGATACTAAATCCAGGTTGAGCGAAAGATCCAAGATTTGAAAAACTCACATTCTCACCAACACAAATAATAATACTATCAGTCGTTATACCTCCATTGATTATTCCTCCAGCAACAGGGTCACTACAAGGTGTTGCACAGGTAGCCGAGCCTGTAAATTGACCAGTACCAACAGTGTTTGATCTAAACCTAAACGTCAAACATCCTGTAGGGTTAAGAAGAGTGGCCTGAATAACAACTCCTTGTAATTGCGTTCCAGAATAGGTGCCTAATGTATTTGAGGCGGTTGTTGGTCCATCAAATACATCCATATAATCTACATTTGTTGCAGTAGGAGATGGATTGTCGTCCACTAGACTTAATTGAAAGAAGTTAAACACAACATTCACAATGTCACCTGGTGTTCCCGGACAAATCGTAAACGTGACATCTTCATTGTTCGAATATGCTCCTCCTGAAGGAGATCCTTGTGATCCAAAGATAAAACCATTACAAGTATTTATCGTAGTGTTGTTACTAGAAGGATCAACTGGTATAGCAAGTTGAGCAAAAACGGTGGGTACGAAAAATAAAAAAAGAAATGAGAATATAAGTACTTTCATGATACTAGTTTTTTCTATTAAATGGACTGCTGTTAAAAGCATAGTTTATGTTAGTTTTCGAGGGGAAATAAAGAAAAGTTTCATTTTCAAGGGCGATAATTGTTTCTTGATCTTTAGAGAGTAAAATACCCCAAGCGATCCAATTAAATTCACCTTTTACTATCTCAAAAGAAGTTAAAGTTTTAGCGTTTTTGACGATAGATTGACACGAAATACTTGAAGATATTTGATCAGAATTTAAATCGTTTTTTGTTTTTATGCTCCAAGATTCATCTAGTTCAAACATTAAATAGAGATAGAAATTCATGTTTTTAGCATAAATAGATTCTATTTTATCTTTATTGTTAAGCCGAAGTCTTGCGTCTATTTCTTGGGAAAAGCCTATTTTTGCTGTAAAAATTAGAATTATTGAAATAAATAATGTCTTCATAGTGTAAATTTATATACCAAAGAAACGGAATTTAATTTCAATAGTTGCCTCGGCTCGATATTATTTTGGGCTAAAAACTATTATTCTATGTATAGTTCTTATGCATACCGATAAGATAATTAAATAACTTATTCTTGTATTATTTTGAAAAGTCAAACTATCTTTGTAACATGCATTTATTATCTGAAAGATTATCCTATCAAGACAACAAGGAAACTACTACATTGGTGATATTGCCGCCTGACTTAGGCTGGAAAAGAGCTGTTATGGGGGCGTGGTTTTCGATGTGGTTAATTATTGGAGGCATAACAACCCACCAATGGTTTACAAATGCGAATGAGCAGCAAAGGCTTATTTTGGTTATTTTTATGTGTTTTTGGACTTATTTTGCTTTCAGAGTTGGGAGAGGGTTCTTTTGGCTGTTATGGGGAAAAGAATTAATTAGAATCGACGATTCTGCATTATGGGTTAAAAAATCGATTAGAGGATATGGGAAGTCAACTCCTTATTTTCATGAAAATATTGAAAAAATACGATTGGCCTTGCCTAAAGAAGGGAGCATGCAAATGGTTTATGAAGCCACCGAATGGGTTGTAGGTTCTGGCACTGTCGAAATAGAGTATTTTGGTAAGGTAATTGCATTCGGTTTTAAATTAAGTGAAAAAGAAGCGAAGCAACTTTATCAAGTGGTTTTGAAACGGTTAGAAGAAAAAATGAAGATGATTGAAAAGAAAAGATACGTATAACGTATGATTCAATTGAATTCATTAACCTTAAAAATGGCTGTAAACAGCTACTTCTAAATTTCATTTTATATTGGTACTTTGTAATAATAGGTTTAAAAAAATAGATTTTTATGAAACAGACTTTTATAATAACAGCATTTGCACTAGTTCTAAGCTTGAATTCTGTGCTTTCTCAAGGAAATGTTATGAATCAAGGGCATTTGCAATATGACATTGTGGTGAAAGCATTGAAGCCAGAGAAACAACAAGCAGCTGATTTATTATATGGTGCATCAATGAATATTTACTTTACACCAAACAATTCACGTGTGGAATTCAGCATGGGCCAAATGATGACGCAAACTATGATCGTAGACGAAAAATTAGATAAAGCATTATCTATTACACAAAGTAAATTTGGAAATTTTGCGGTGATTGGAACTATGGAAGAAATGAAATATTTCACTAAAAAAAGTGATTCCCTTTCTAAAGTTCAATTTGTTGATGAAGAGAAAGTGATTTTGGGTTATACGTGTAAAAAAGCCTTAATAAAGGGTAAGGATTTTGAAGAGGTTGTTTATTGGTATACGGAAGATATTGCGTTGAACATGGAAGGCCAAATGATGCAAAACACTTTAGTTCCTGGTGTTCCTTTAGAATTTACAGCCAATGCTGATGGAATGTCTATGTCATTTAAGGCTTCAAATTTAGAGGAGAAAGTTGAGAATATTGATACTAAGTTTGCAATGGTCGCCCCTACGGGTGTTAATATTCTTACCATTGAGCAATATAAATATTCAATAGCAAACCCGGGTAAAAAAGCCACTCCTGTTGGACCTCAACCAAATCCAAATGAGAAAAAAGTAAAAGTTGACTAATTAAGCTGTCTAGCAACGACAAAATTACACTTAGTCTATTCATGCTTTTTAATTCGTTAAGCAGTCTTAAATCACATAATATTAAATACTATCACGTTAATCGTTAGGTAGGAGTGCTGCATGAGCCGCCGAAAGTAGGTTTATCAAATTCCTAATGGCGTTTTATAAGTTTAGTGATGTCTGCCGTTTGTTTTTAGGAGTCTAAATTAGTATGCGAATATAATTCTAAAAAAAATGGAGCAAAAAAAATCGAGCTTTCAACGGATGAAAACTCGATTTAATTAAGGCGTATTTTAGTATTATTGTACCTTGATTGTGATAATTACTACACGGTTGAGCGCGTGAATATCTTCAGGACTCTCTGGCGTAGAGGGTAGTTCTGGTTTATTAATTCCGTAAGGTGTAATGTCAATTCTGTCTTGAAGCAAGCCTTCTTTTACTAGCTCAGCACCAATCGATTTAGCTCTTAATTTAGATAATTCTAAATTATAGAATTCATTACCTCTAATGTCAGTATGTCCTTCAATATCAACACGTAACGTTGGATGTTTTTCCATCATTTCCATAAGTTTCGGCATAAAGCTGAAATCTGTTAACGGCGTATGTTTGTCATAATTGAAATATACTTTTGGTGGAATCCATGATTTGATATATTCAGCTAAATCGAAAGGAATAACATATGGTGGTTTCGTTGTACCCATCACCCAAATATCATCATCACCTTTGCCTCCAAATCGGTTGGAATTAAAGAAAACTGAATCTGGTGTAAAACGCCCGAATCCAAAATCGTCCTTTTCGGTGTTAATAGGAGATGGCAAATGGCTTAGGTTATTTGTAATTGCATCATCAATAATCGTTGTTCTGTAGATGTCTAATCCGCCAAATCCAGCCATTCCGTCGGTAGCAAAGTAAAGTATTGAATCACCATCAAACTTAGGGTATAATTCGTTGAATGATGTATTTACATACATCATTTTTGTAGGATTAGTCCAACTGTTATTAGTCAATTTAGATTCATAGATATCTGAATTGTTATTAGTTTTGGGACCTATCTTTGAGTATACCATCCATTCTCCGTTGGGATGGAATGATGGGTGAGCTGTTGCTGTTGTGTCATTCATACCGCTGTGCAACCATAGTTTTGTGTTGCTTACTTGAAAAGTATTTGGATCGAACACTCCTTCATAGATATGACTTACATTGATCATTTGGTCTTGACTCAAGGGTTGATTTCCTGAAAAAAGGACCATAGATGTTGTTGGGTGTAATGTAAAACCGGTAATTGAAGTGTAATCGAAAGAAGCATCAAATTCAATTCTTTTTAATACCCCGTTTTTGTCCGCATACGGTCGAGATAACATAAGCTCCGAATCATCGGCTAATTCTTGACCTTGTTTAGTTCCAATACTGTCCATTCCAGCTTCTATGAACATCATTTGCCCAAGCCGATTTAGTTCACCATAGGTACTTGCTTTTGAAGTATTAATAGCAATGGAAGACAATGAAGTATATTCCATTGCTTTCCAACTATTGATTACTTTACAACTTGCTATTTGAACAGTAACATCAAATTCACCATCCATTTTTTGATAGTTTTCATAGGCAACGATAGCATCTTCATGTCGCCCTTCATTTTTCAATGCTTCAGCCTTCCAATAATAGAAAGCTGGTTCAGCATCTTTTTGAGCAATTATTGTATCAAGTAATGGCAATGATTTTTTATAATTACCGGTGGCATGATATGAATATACCCAACGTTTTAAATCATCATTAGCCAAAGGTTTTGTAGCGGCGTATTGTTCATAAGCAACGGCGGCTCTGGCATACTCGTATCTGTCGAATAATGACTGTGCTTCATGTTGTGTTTGAGCATTTATTGATACACCAGTAACAATAAGTACGCAAATTGATAGAATATTGTTTAACATCGTATTATAAGCTTGGAGTGTAGATTCTATTTCTTTTCATCCAAGGTGTACGAGAATTACCTTCTTTGTTTGATCTAAAGATTTGTAATTCAAGTAATAATTCATGTGTTCCAACAGAATATGTAGAAATATCAGACAATGTATAGTCATAAGAATATCCAATCTTGAAAACACCAAATTGCATACCTGCCATCATTACCACTGCATCAGTGTGTCTGTACGAACCTCCTAGCCAAAATTGATTATTGAAGATCAAAATAGCTGTTGCATCTGCTTGCCAAGTACCAGTTTCGATTACTTGCCCTAATGTAGATAATTTCAAATCAAATTTCTTTGATAATTTAAATTTATAACCACCCATAACGTAGTAAGTACGAACTAATGGGTTATAAAGTAAGTTGTTGAAATCGTATAAATCGCGATCCATTTGTACTAGGTTACTTGCTGAAATTCCAGCGAATCCACGATCCTTGAATGTGTAGAATGCTCCAAAGGTAGCATCTGGAACAAAAACGTTATTAAATCCACGTTCAACAGAAGGGTCATTTGGTAAGTAAGTAGTTAGTTTAGTAGGGTCAATAATGTGTTGTGTCATAGATAAATTAATCCCCAATCCTAGTTTGTGATTATTTGCTTTGTCTAAACGCAATTTATAAGATGCACCAAAATTAATTCCAGATCTTCTGCTTGGACCAGATACGTCGTTAAAAATTGACCCACCAATACCCATGTTTTTTGCAATTGCTCCATGTGCAGAAATGTACTGTGAAGTAGGGGATCCTGGAAATTGTATCCACTGCTTACGGTAATTGAATTGAATTGGAACGTATGCTTTCCCGCCTAATGCACCTGGATTAATCATAGCTTCATTGAACAAGTATTGCGAACTCAGACCTTGTTGTTGGGCGTAAGTCAATGATGAACTTGTGATTGCGATTAATATTAGTAACTTTTTCATAATTTTTGTTTTTATTTTCAATGTATTGTTTTAATCTTTTTCCCTTGAATTATCTTACTATTGAGATAGTTCCTGTAATTTTTTCTTGTCCGTTATTGTTCAAATAAAGAATGTAGAAGTATACTCCAGCTGGTGCATCTTCACCTTGAATTTGACCATTCCAAGGTTCATATAATCCTTTACGTTCATAAACGATGTTACCCCATTTATTGAATACTGTCATTTCAGCGTTAGGATATAAGTCCATATTAAGGATGAACCATGAATCGTTATAGTTATCACCGTTTGGAGAGAAGGCTGTTACTGGAAAAACACATCCGATAGAATCTTTTCCAATATTGAAACTTTCAGTATAAGAACAACCTAGGATATCTGTGATTTGTAAAGCATAAGTACCTTGAGCCAAGTCAATCACTGAACCTGTTGTAGCACCAGTACTCCAAGAATAATATACATTCCCTGTACCTCCAGAAGGTATAGCGATAGATGTACCGTCATAATTGTCAATACACGATACGTCTGTAAGTGTAAAGTCAAGATCAAGAGGAGCAGGTTGATAGATTGTAACATCAATGCTGTCTTTACAGTTTTTGAAGTCAGTTACAACTACTTCATAATATCCAATAGGGATATTTAACAAATCTTCAACGGTTGACCCATTAGACCAAAGTTGAGTGTATGTTCCATTGCCACCAACAATATCAATTAATATTGATCCATCAGTTCCACCAGCACAGTTAACATTGTCACTTGTGAAAGAAACTTCTAAATCATTAGGTTGAAAAATGGTGAAAAAGTGTTCGTAGAAACATCCGTTTGAATCAATTACCTCTAGTTGGTAAATATCAGCTGGGTAGTTGTTAAGATCTTGCGTTTGTGCAGATAATGCGAATGTTGAATTATACCAAGTATAGTTATAAGGTACTGTTCCTCCAACAGGAGAAACATCAATTATTCCATTTACTAATCCGAAGCAAGTTACGGGAGTTATAACTTCGTTAAGTGTTAAATCGGCTGGTTGCGTTACAATTAGTGCATCTGAGATAATACAACCATTAGCATCTGTTACATCAAAACTGTATGTTCCAGCTACCAAATCGCTTGTCAAATGAGTAGTAGCTCCATTCGACCATAAGTAAGTGTATGGAATAGTTCCTCCAAGTACTTCGATGTCTATAGAACCATCTGTTCCATTATTACACTTAACATTTGTAATAATGTTTGAATAGGTTAGTGGGAGTAGAGGTTCTGTGATAAGCTGTGAGTTCGACAATGTGCAATTATGAGCATCTAACATAGTAACTGTATATAAACCGGCAACTAATGTGGTAATGTCTTCACTTATTTGTCCATTTGACCATATGTACGTGTAAGGCAATGTTCCTCCAGAAACATTGTAATCTACTGATCCGTTATTGCCAAACTTACATAAAACATTTACGCCAGAAATATTGTCTACTAATTGTGTAGGTTCAGCTATAACCAATGGAGCACTAAATAAACAACCTTTTGAGTCCATTGCTGTGAAAGTGTAAGTCTCTGCAGCTAAATTGGATAAATCTTCGGTTATATTACTTAAGTTATACACGCTGTTTATCCAAGTATAGGTATAAGGAGCTGTACCACCCGTGGTAGTTAAATTTATTGCACCGTTACTTTCACCATAACAATTTACGTCTGTTAAAATGTTCGTTACGTTTAACGGTGCTGCAGGTTGCGTAACAATTGAAGAACCTGCTAAAATACATCCGTTAAAATCTGTTATGGTATAAGCGTAATTATTACTTATTAAATTAGAAATATCCTGAGTAGTTTGACCATTTGACCAAGAATAAGTGTAAGGTGCTGTTCCTCCCGCTGGAGTCAAATCAACTGCACCAGTATTGAAACCAAAACAATTCACATGGGTTGGAGTTGTAGTGGCTGAAATTGGAGAAGCAGGCTGCGTAATTAATACGCTTATCGGTTTCGTACAACCGTTAAAATCTGTAACTACAGCTGAATAATTCTGGGCGGATAAGTTAGTCAAGTCTTGGGTATTACCTACAAGAGTTGCCACAGCATTAAGCCATACATATGAGTAAGGTGCGACACCACCGTTTACGGTTAAATCAATAGCGCCGTTTGTATATCCAAAACAAGTAACATTAGTATGTGTTTCAGAAAGAACCACCAAACTTGGTTGTGTTACCACTCCGGTTCCAACAAACGTACAGCCTTTAGAATCGGTTACGTTAACTGTATAGTTACTAGCGGGAATATTCGATAAGGATGCATTGTTGATCGAAAACAAATCAGTCAAATTGCTCCATGAATAAGTGTACGGTGCTGTTCCACCAACCATTGCTATATTTATTGAAGCAGTTGATTGTCCAAAACAATTCACTTGAGTATTGGAAACTACTCCGTTCAAAACTGCAG
>JAYSRU010000181.1:0-3793 GCA_043720875.1 Crocinitomicaceae bacterium | reverse complement strand
TCAACACGTATAACAAGTGACATAATTCATCCCGACCGATTGCCTTATAACACAGGAATGAGTTGAATAAAATATAATTACATTTGTTGAGAAGGAATTATTGATGACGACCAAAAAATTTATTACTCAACCGAAGAACAGCATGAAAACGAAACTAACCGTATACCACAACTCTCGTTGCATGAAAAGCAGAAATGCTTTAGCAATCTTAGATGAAAAAAACATAGCTTACGACTTTATCGAATACCTAAAAACACCATTAAGCGCTAAAGATATTAAACTATTGTTGAAAAAACTCAAGCTGACAGCACTGGAACTGATGCGCAAAGGAGAAGATGAGTTTAAAGAACACGTTCAAGGTAAAACATTAAGCGAGACACAATTAATAGCAGCTATTGTAAAGTATCCTAAATTATTAGAAAGACCAATCGTGGTGCGCGGAGATAAGGCAATTATCGCTCGACCGCCAGAACGAGTTTTAGAATTACTCTAAAAGCACAATACACTTTTCGCGCTCTGCCCACATTTCTTCAAACGATAAACCAATCTGAGGGTTTCTTGCCGTCCATTTCGTCATGTATTCTTTGTGAATCATTGGTTTCCAATCGGCAACTTGATGGGGTTCAATTTGCTGTTCACGAATTAATTTAGTGGCTATAATTTCTATAGAACTTGCTTTAGTTGTGAAATCATAACGCTCACCTTGATGTCGCAAATAACAATGCATTTCTGGTATATGCTTGTAGGTTTTGCCTTCAAAAAACGGCAATAAAACAGGATGTGTTTCTCCATTCATTAAAAATATTCCAGCTATTAGCTCAATGTCTTGGCGGTTGTGGTCTTCTGCAATTCGTGCTAAAAAAGCATGTTTACTTGAACAAGAACCTTTCCCTTCCGTTAGAAGAAGTGAGAAATCTGTACGACAACTATTTCTGCCGTAGGGTAAATCAGCAACATACGCACACGCAGTTTCAAAATCTAACACCCCTAAATTAATTAGATGCTGCGCTAACTCGCCCTCGGACAATGTAAAGTTAAATGCTTTCAAACCGTGCTTTTATCGCGTTATTTTAATGCAGGTTTGGTAATAATTATTGACGCCGCCTAACACTTCATATTCACGATAGGTAGAAGCAATATAGGCTTCCAATGCTTTAAACTCATGCATTGGGACATTAAACTCGTCAAAGAAGATGATATCTCCCGGCTTAATGAAATCATTCATCGTCAACAACGTGTACAACGTAGCGCTATATAAATCTGCGTCCATGTGAATGATTTTTCTTCGATTACCTTCGTAGGTTTTCAAAAAAGTTGGGAGCGTTTGTTGGAATAATCCTTGGTAAAACTGATGACGCGTTCCCTCAATGTTTGGCGCCTCATTATTGTTAGCCATAGCACCTTTTTTAAATGGGCCCCAATCTTCAGGTAAGCCGGAAAACGTATCAAATCCATAAAAACGGGTAGCCTCATTTTTCAAACGATCCATCCACCAACGAAACGACTGACCTGTAGACACTCCAAATTCTAAGTAATCTATTGCATCAATCTGCTCGCTTTCAATAACATGATTAAATAAATCGTATCGGTTGTTATGATTAAATGCATACACATAAAAAGTAGTGTAACCCGCTCTTTTATTTTTGTTCACCCAACGCGATAAATTCGCCAAATGCGCAATAAAGAGAAAAAATTTTGCGGGTACTAAATGATGCAAATGCAGCAAAAAGAAAAAGCCTTTTATTTTACGATTAAGGTGTTTTTTTAACATGGTTCATTAATTAATTCGATGGAATTCAAGATATATTATCATGCTGACCTTGCACCAACAAAGTCAATTCAATAAATTGCTCTACACTCAGTTGTTCAGGTCTTTCGGTTAACAATGGATGATCAACTGACGCATCTACCATCAATGCTTTGATGCTGTTTCGAATGGTTTTACGACGTTGATTAAAGGATGCCTTTACTACTTGTTTGAACAATTTTTCATCACACGGCAAGCTTGTACGTTCATTTCGCGTACATCTAATTACACCAGATTTTACTTTTGGTGGTGGATCAAAAACATGTTCATCAACTGTAAAGCAGTAATGAATGTCGTAATACGTTTGCATCAAGACACTCAAAATTCCATAAGTTTTGGTCCCCGGCGGAACGGCAATTCTTTCTGCAACTTCTTTTTGAAACATTCCCATTATTTCTGTTACTTGATTGCGGTATTCGAGGCAACGAAACATGATTTGAGAAGAAATGTTATACGGGAAATTACCAATAACTGCGAACGGTTTACCGTGAAAATGATCGTTTGGATCAGACTTTAAGAAATCATCTGCTAAAATGTTGCCTTCCAATTGAGGAAAGTTATTTTGTAGGTAAACGATAGATTCCAAATCAATATCCATTACCCAAACATCAGATGCTTTGTCTTCCAACAAAAATTCTGTCAACGCTCCCATTCCAGGCCCTATTTCCAAAATGGTATTCACTCCTTGGTGATGACTAAATTGAGCTGCAATTTTACGACTCACGTTTTTGTCTTTCAAGAAATGTTGCCCTAAATGTTTTTTTGCCCTTACCGTATTTTCTTTATTCGATTTACGGTTATCAATTCCAGAAGTATACGCCTTAGACTTATCCGACGTTTTTTTAAACTCAGACTTATCTTTATTTGTTTTTTCTCTTCGAAAATTTATACCGTCTTTATCTTTCATTAGACTGCATCAAATTGTTCAACAACGGTCAATAAGGTGCGAAACGCAGCAAATTTACCACTAAACAGTTCTGCCGTTTGGCGTTGTAACGCTGGAGCATGAACACTTTGGTAATGATCATACATTTCCATTGATGGGCACAAATACGTTACTGCATAGGTGTCCCCATTCTCTTCTTCGCCATGCACGCGTGATATTCTACTTTCTGTAAAACATCCTGTTGCCATGACTTCCGGAATGTGTGATGTCCTCATCCAGTTCAGCCATTTGTCTTTCACTGAAACATCAATACTTATTGTAACGTTGTATAAAACCATGGTCAAAGATACGAAGACAGAAGGAAAAAGCCTAATCTGCGTGGGCGCAACGGTCTGGGGGACCGAGTCTGAAGGTTAACATTGCGCCAAACATCACATACCAATCTTTGGTTTTAGCATTGCCTCGGTAACCGTATGGATCTTGATCTAAACTTCGATTCGACAAACTCGCCGAAAGTGGACCATTTTCACCTGACAACACTACCGCATCCACATAATTATTAGCATGTACATCATCCAAAAAATCGGTGAATGTTTTACGAATTCCAAATTCAATATTAAAGGCTGCTCTTTCGCTTAACGTAAATTTTGCCCCAAAACCGAGCGGTAAGACCAACTGAGTTTTAGAATAATTGGATCTCTTCGTTAAACTGGTACCTTGTCCTTCCGTACCCAAAGTTCTCAATTCTATATCTCTTCCGTTATAACTTGACATTGGATTCATTTGAAAAACCCCTAATTCCACTAACAAATAGGCCGTTGCTTTGTATTTATCATGACCCTTGCGGAATGGAAAATAATGAAATTCTAAACCTCCTGTCAATTCATAAATATCTGATTTAAAATTAAGGTTGCGGTTACGTAATAGGGCATTACGAGATTTCGAATCATCAGCGCTTAAGCTTCCGTACAGAGCAGAAACTCGGTACGTTAACCTTCCATTCTTGTTGTAACGAAAAAGTAAACCCATGGCAGGTTTTGTGTTTTTGAATTGGTCTGATCTGTTAAGGTCACCAATATAATAGGAACCTCCAGCAAAAA
>JAYSRU010000180.1:0-11003 GCA_043720875.1 Crocinitomicaceae bacterium | reverse complement strand
AAGGGTGCGGAATAGTTTTATAGTGTAAAGGCTTTACAAATATGTTTGTAAAATTTATCCTTCGACAATTCGAACTTGCGGTTCGCATCTCAGTCTTCACAAGTTTCACGTGCTCTTCTAAATGGTTGCTTACTTCATAGCTCCGCATACCCAAAACATTGGATACTGTATTAGATGAAGAATTTCCACTTGTATTGAACATAGTTAGATTTTCTGTTTTCACGCCTAAACGACTGCTTCCGTAAATGTATACTTCTTTTTGCGATTAGCCAATAACTTAAATCATATACTTCCTGCACGCAAAGAATTTCCTTGTGCAGCGCGAATGAAATAGATCCTTTTCACGCTAAAAATCAATGCGCATACAACGCCCTAAGTAATCAACAATTTATTGTATTTTTTCCACATTTGACAATTTCACCCACTTCTTACCACCTTGTCAAAAAATCTTATTTTATTAGCCTTTGCATGACATAATACTAAAAGAGTGTAACTTTTTGAACATGTAAATCGTTATAAGTTATCAACATTAAAAAAAAAGTGGTAAAAAGTGGTAGTTTTCTGCCTAATTTTGCCCATTATTAATGCTATGGCAGGACTAGTAGGAGAATATGAAGTTGCGTTAGACGCTAAAGGGCGTTTCCTCTTCCCATCGGGGTTGAAGAAGCAATTATCTCCTGCTGCCCAAGAATCTTTTATGTTGAATAAAGGTTTTGAAGATTGCCTTACGCTCTATCCAATGGATGCGTGGGACAAGCTTTCTTCGAAATTGGCAAAACTCAATTTGTTTCAACCTAAGAATCGAATGTTTTATCGTTTGTTCCACCAAGGGGCAAAATCGATTACACTTGATACTGCAGGTAGAATACTAATCCCAGTGGCACACACTGAGCGTGTAGGATTGAAAAAAGAAGCAATGTTGATCGCTTACAACGACAGAATTGAGATTTGGGATAAGTCTAAATACTTCAAAACGATTGAAGGAAACATGGCAGATTTTGCTGATTTAGCAGAAGAAGTAATGGGTGATTTAGGCAAAGACAATGACGAATAACTACGAGTACCATATTCCAGTAATGCTCCAACCCTGTTTGGATGGCCTCAATATGAAGCCAGACGGCGTGTATGTTGATGTTACCTTCGGTGGTGGTGGGCATTCGATCGCAATTTTTGAAAAACTTGGACCAACTGGAAAACTTATTTCCTTTGACCAAGATCCAGACGCTCGCGCAAACGCTTGGGAAGATCCTCGCTTTCATTTTGTAGCATCCAATTTTTCGTTCTTAAAGAATCAACTTCGTGCGCTAGACATCACGCATGTAGATGGAATTTTAGCTGATTTAGGCGTTTCTTCTCATCAATTTGACGCAAGCGAACGCGGCTTCTCTATACGCGGAAACGATAAATTAGACATGCGCATGAACCAACAAGGTGAGCTAACCGCTTTAACCGTGTTGCATGATTATACCGAACAACAACTTGCTTTTGTAATTGGTGCTTACGGTGAAGTAGATCACACGATGAGAACGGTACGCGCAATTTTACGCGCACGTGAAGCTAAAAAATTACGCACTACCAGTGATTTATGTAATGCTTTAGAGTCGGCTGCTCCAAAATTCAAGGAACATAAATTTTACGCGCAAGTTTTTCAAGCGATCCGAATCGAAGTAAACCAAGAAATGGAAGTGCTTAAAAAACTATTAGAACAAACGGCTGAAGTTTTAAAGCCAGACGGTAGACTTGTAGTAATGAGTTACCACAGCTTAGAAGATCGATTGGTTAAAAATTTCATGAAAAGAGGCAGCATGGATGGTAGCATTGAAAAGGATTTCTTTGGAAATGTGCTTAAACCATTCGAAGAGATTACACGCAAACCCATAATTCCAACAGAAGAAGAAATACAACAAAACACTAGATCAAGAAGCGCTAAGTTGCGTATTGCAAAACGTTTAGAAGATAAAAAAACGAAATGAGCAGTCAAGTAATAGATAAAGATCATGTGGAAGCAGATACTTCTTCTGCAGCGAACTCAAAAAAAACTGCTTCAACTGGAAAAGATAACTTTTTCATTCAAATACTGAACGGTGAATTCATGAAGAAGGATTTCTACATCAACAACTTACTGTTTTTCTTTTTTCTATTCGGACTTATTTTCTTGACGGTGGCGAAACAATATTTTGTAAATGATTTAGTGAAAACAACAGAAAAGAAACAAAAATCAATGGATCAAATTACTTCCGATTATGTTTCCCTAAAGACAAGACTGGAAGAGGAAACAGAACGCATAAGCCTAACAGAAAAACTTGAAGCGAATGGCTTAAAAGAGTCTATGAAGCCCACAAAAGTAATACGAATCAAAGAAAACAATTAACAAAATCAATTAAACTAAACAGTGGAAAAGAAAACTATTATAACACGAGCTTATGTATTGTTTGGCGTATTCGCCTTACTGTTCATCTTGGTTATTGTGCGTTCTTGCCAAATTCAAACGGATGGGAGAGCTACTGTTTTTTCAAAAAAATCTGACAAATTACCAGAAAGAACCGTAAAGCGTTATCCACGAAGAGGAGAGATCTTAGATTGCAACAGAATTCCATTAATAACCTCTGTTTCAACATATGATATTTATTGGGATGCAACTGTAGTTCAAAAAGATAGCTTTAATGTTGGTGTTAATGAACTAGCCAAAAAATTAGCATTTCAATTCGGCAATAAAAATGCCCGTGAGTATGAAACATTCTTGCGCACAGCACGTGAGCGTAAAAACAGATATGTTCTTATTCAACGCAAAGTTCCAAACGACGTTAGACAATTATTACGCACATTTCCAATTTTTCGCTTAGGTCAACTAAAAGGTGGATTGATTGATACAGATGAGCAAATTGAACGTCGCAGACCCAACGGTGAGTTGTTAAAACGGACCTTAGGTTATGTGAAATTGGACGGGAAGAAAATGCTGCATGTAGGAATCGAAGGAGCCTACAATACGTATTTGGAAGGTCAAATTGGCGAAGAAGTAGAACAAAAAATTGCTTCTGGTTGGAAGAAAATGGGTAAGATATTAAAAGAACCTGTAGAAGGAGCTGACTTAATTACCACCATCGACAAAGAAATTCAGGAAGTAGCTCATGCCGAACTACTCAACCAACTCAAGCACCAAAATGCGAAAAGTGGTTCAGTTATTTTAATGGATGTTAAAACGGGTGGCATTAGAGCAATTGCTAATTTAACAAGAGGTAATGATGGTGAATATTACGAATTATTCAATCATGCAATCGGTACAAAAGAAGTTCCAGGCTCAACCTTTAAATTAGCAAGTGTAATGGCAGCGCTAGAAGATGAGAAAATAAACATCGAAGACAAGGTTAATGCAAAGGGAATCTATACATACTACGGTTCTACCTTAAAAGACACGGAAGAAAAAGGTTACGGTGTAATCAGTATTCGTCGCGCATTCGAATTGTCTTCTAACGTAATATCAAGTGTTATCGCAACAGCATACAAAGGTCAGCCGAGTATGTTTGTGGATCGATTGAAATCGTTCGGTTTAGACAAACCAACAGGGATCGATTTAGAGGGTGAACCGAATCCAACCTTATATTCTCCTGGCACAAAAAACTGGAGTGGTATTTCATTGCCTTGGATGTCGGTTGGATATGAAGTGCAACAAACTCCACTTCAAACACTTTGTTTTTATAACGCTGTTGCAAATAACGGGGTAATGGTGAAGCTACAATTTATCAAAGAAGTGAGGCGTGGTAGTTCGGTAGTTAAGACGTTTGAAACAATCGTGATTAATCCTAAAATCTGTTCTGAAAAAACGTGCAAAATTCTTCAGTCTTGTTTGAAAGGCGTAATGAAAAACGGGACTGGATCTGCATTGAAGAGTTCTTATTTCGATATCGCTGGTAAAACTGGAACTGCTCGTATCCTTAACGATGATCTTCGTTATGGGGAAAAAGGTGAAGAAAAATACCAAGCTTCATTTGTTGGTTATTTTCCAGCAGATCTTCCGATCTATTCATGTATCGTAGTGATATCTGCACCTAGCAAAGACATCTATGGCGCAGTTGTTTCAGGAACTGTTTTCGCTTCTATTGCAAACAAAGTCTACGCAACAGCCTTGCAGTATCACGAAGCAATCAACGAAAATACGAAAAGAGATTCAGTTGTACCTGGTTCTAAAGATGGCTACAAAAGTGATTACGTTTCACTCTTAAAAGCCTTAAATATTCCGTTCAAAGATTACGCAAAAGAAGAATGGATTGCTACAACAGCGGAAGGAAAATTTGTTCAGTTTGACACGCGCAAAGTTTCAACTAATTCGGTTCCAAAAGTAATTGGACTAAGCGCTAGAGATGCAGTTTACATGTTGGAAAACGCTGGATTGTACGTGAAAGTTAAGGGAGTTGGAACAGTTATAGCACAATCAATTGCCTCAGGAAATCCACTAATTGCCGGCCAAAGCATCACACTAACACTAAAATAAAAATGAAAGAAATCAAAAACATATTGCACAATGTAACGCTTTTGGATGCCACGGTATCTGTTAGTGGGAGCGTTGACGCGCTTGTATTTGATTCAAGAAAAGCCAACGCAGCTAATTTATTTATTGCGCTTCGCGGAAGCAGTAACGACGGACACGAATACATTCAGAACGTAATAGATCAAGGGTGCAAGTACATTGTCTGCGAAGCATTTTCAGGAGATGAAAAAGAAGCTATTATCTATCGCGTCTCAAATTCAGCAAGCGCTTTAGGTATTATGGCCTCCAATTTCTACGGGAATCCAAGTAGTAAATTAAAACTAATCGGAATAACGGGTACCAACGGAAAAACAACGACCGCAACGTTACTACATGCCTTATTTACGGATTTAAGCTATAAAGTAGGTTTACTATCTACGGTTGTCAATAAAATCGGTGATGTTTCAATTCCGGCAACACACACAACACCAGAGCCTGTTGCACTGAATCACCTGTTAAGCGAAATGGTGGCGCAAGATTGCACCCATTGTTTTATGGAAGTGAGTTCACATGCGGTGCACCAACAACGTATTTCAGGCTTATCATTTGACGGCGGAATATTCACGAACATCACACACGATCATTTAGATTACCACAAAACATTTGCAGAATACATCAAAGCAAAAAAAGGGTTTTTTGACATACTAGGTAAAAATGCATTCGCGCTTACCAACAACGACGATAAAAACGGAATGGTAATGCTTCAAAATACTCAAGCTTCCATTCATACGTATTCGTTAAAAGCTGACTCTGAATTTAAATTGAAAATACTTGAAAATCAATTTTCAGGTTTAGTGGTTAAGATTGACGGAGAAGAAGTGTGGACCAAACTTATCGGTGACTTTAACGGATATAATTTGCTTGCCGTATATGGTGCAGCGATGCTATTAGGAGAACTAAAAATTGAAGTACTCACAGCTTTGAGTCAACTGAAGTCAGTGGATGGGCGATTTGAATACATCAGATCTCCAAAAGGATTAACGGTTATTGTTGATTATGCACATACCCCAGATGCATTAGAAAATGTACTTAAAACAATTAAGAACATTAGAACCAACAACGAAACGGTATTTACAATTTTTGGTTGTGGCGGAGACAGAGACACTACTAAGCGACCAATAATGGCAGCGATTGCGTGTGAGTTAAGTGACAAGGTTATTCTTACTTCCGACAATCCTAGAACGGAAGATCCAGCAAGCATATTAAGCGAAATGGAGTCGGGAATTCCTGCACAACATTTCAAAAAAACATTGACAATTCAAGATAGAAAAGAAGCTATCAAAACTGCAATTAGCATGGCAAACGAAAATGACATTGTCTTAATTGCAGGAAAAGGTCATGAAAAATACCAAGATATAAAAGGGGTTAAGCATCCATTTGACGATGTAGCTGTAGCCTATGAACTCATTCAAAAACTAGAGAAATAATGTTATTCTATCTATTCGATTACTTAGACACTTTTGATTTTCCTGGAGCACATTTGTTCCATTACATTTCATTCCGTGCGGCCTTAGCCTTGATTACGTCGCTAATCATTTCAATAGTTTTTGGTAAAAAGCTCATTAATCTGTTGCGCAGACAACAAATTGGTGAAACGGTTAGAGACTTAGGATTGGCTGGGCAAATTGAAAAATCTGGAACACCAACCATGGGAGGATTAATCATTTTGAGCGCAATACTAATTCCTGTAATCTTATTTTGCAAGTTGCACAATGTGTATGTTATTACAATGATTGTTGCTACAATTATGCTTGGTGCAATTGGTTTTTTAGACGATTACATTAAAGTATTCCGTAAGAACAAAGAAGGATTAGCAGGACGTTTTAAAATAGTTGGGCAAGTACTAGTAGGTGCAATTGTTGGATCAATTCTGTACTTCAATGATACGGTAACGGTACATAAGCAAGTAGATGCCAATTACAAATTGTCGCCCAATGAAACTTTCGTTACCAAAAAGCACACAATGGAAGGAGCTGATTCCTTAAAAAACACGAAGTGGATTCAAACAAAAGATATGACCACCACCATTCCATTTGTAAAAGGAAATGAGTTCAACTACAACTGGCTTCTAGGAGATACGAATCACTCTTATGGCTGGTTGTTGTTTATACCGATGGTAATATTTGTTGTAATCGCGGTTTCTAACGGCGCAAACATGACAGATGGATTGGATGGGCTCGCTACCGGAACTTCGGCTATCATAGGCCTGGCTTTAGGTGTATTTGCATATTTGAGTTCAAACATTCATTTCGCAGATTACTTGAACGTGATGTACATTCCGAAAGCCGAAGAACTTGTAATATTTATTGCCGCATTTATTGGTGCGTGTATCGGGTTTCTTTGGTATAATTCGTACCCAGCGCAAGTATTTATGGGCGACACAGGTAGCTTAGCACTAGGTGGAATTATCGCTGTATTCGCTATCTCTATCCGCAAAGAATTACTTATTCCAGTATTGTGTGGAATTTTCCTAATCGAAAACCTATCCGTAATTCTACAAGTTGGCTATTTCAAATACACGAAAAAAAGAACAGGCAACGGGGTTCGCTTATTTTTAATGGCGCCACTACACCATCATTACCAGAAAAAAGGAATTCATGAAGCAAAGATTGTTTCCCGTTTTTGGATCGTAGCAGTATTGCTTGCAGTAATCACCATCGTAACGTTAAAAGTGAGATAATGCGCGGTCACGGTAAAAATATCGTAATTCTAGGTGCAGGCGAAAGCGGTATCGGAGCAACACATTTGGCTTTAAAACAAGGCTGGAATGTTTTTGTCTCAGATTTCGGAATCATTAAACCAAACTTCAAGCAAGAATTGGAGCAACTTGGCGTGGAATGGGAAGAAGGCAGACACGATGAAACACGCATATTACATGCCGATCTGATCGTAAAAAGTCCTGGAATTCCAGACAAGTCTGCGTTGATCAAAGCGATAAAAAGTCGTGGCGTAAAAATGATCTCCGAAATTGAATTTGCAGGGTATTATTTGAAAGCAAAAACAATCGGAATTACAGGTAGTAACGGAAAAACTACTACCACACTTTTGCTACACCATATCTTAACTAAGGCAGGATTAAATATCGGTTTAGCCGGTAATGTTGGACAAAGTTTGGCCAAACAAGTTGCGCATGAGAACTATGATTGGTATGTATTAGAACTCAGTTCTTTTCAATTAGACGATATGATAGATTTTAGAATCAACATCGCCATCATGACCAACATTACACCAGATCATTTAGACCGCTACGATTACAAAATTGAAAATTATGTGGCTTCTAAGTTTAGAATACTACAAAACCAAACAAACGAAGATTGGATCATATACAATCTTGACGACCCCACTCTTGGTCCAGCATTTGAAAAATTACCAATCATAGCAAATAGAGCACCCTTTTCATTACAAAGTCAGCCCAGCGTGGGAGGCTTT
This sequence comes from Crocinitomicaceae bacterium, assembly GCA_043720875.1. Taxonomy (GTDB): domain Bacteria; phylum Bacteroidota; class Bacteroidia; order Flavobacteriales_D; family Crocinitomicaceae; genus JAYSRU01. Next base: position 3,049 of record JAYSRU010000180.1, on the reverse strand, counting down.
GCCACTATAGATAAACTTGTTATTAATATTAAAGATCCATTTACAATGAGCATACATGAATTAGCCTTAAAAGGCAAGCACAATACACAAAACTCTTTAGCTTCAGGAATTGCAAGCAGACTTTTAGAAGTTAGAAACGACACTTTACGTGAAAGCCTAAGCGACTTTGAAAACGTTGAACACCGTTTAGAATTTGTTGCCAAAGTTAATGGCATCGAATTTATCAATGATTCAAAAGCAACTAATGTAAATTCAACTTGGTATGCTTTAGAAAGCATGACTAAGCCAACCGTTTGGATAGTAGGTGGAGTGGACAAAGGAAACGATTACAACGAATTATTGGAATTAGTTAAGGATAAAGTTACTGCAATCATATGCCTTGGTACAGATAATTCTAAAATCATCAAAGCTTTTGAGGGGCAGGTTGAAACAATTGTTGAAGCTAGATCAGCATTAGAAGCCGTAGCATACGGATACAGATTGGCTAAAAAAGATCAAACTGTTTTATTATCGCCATGTTGTGCAAGTTTTGACTTATTCGAAAACTACGAAGACCGTGGAGATCAATTTAAAGTTGCTGTAAAATCTTTGTAAGATGAAGTATTCTGATCAACCTATAACCGACAAAACAAATGCGCAAACAAGCACCAAAACCTTATTGGATGCGCGGCATGAAAGTCTCAACCGCATCACTAAATTTCCACTACAAGCGAGAGGGAAATTATTTGGGATGGATACCTTCTCATGGGTTAATCCGAGTCATGAAGAATTAATCAACACATTTGACGCACTACCGTTTCAACTCATCTGGATTTGTAACGCAGCAACTGCGGAAGAATTGCTGACTTTAGATGTTTCACTTTTACATAAAATCAAAACGATCATTCAATACGACAAGGCTTCATTTACGTTAGACAAAGCAAAAGCGATGCACCTGAATTCATACTTATGCATTTCAGATTTGGCGGAAGGATTAGAATCGATTTTAGGTTTTCGCAAGCAAAAATGTGCTGTAATATTTACAAGCGATGCATCAACCAATAACTACTTGAAAACATTTGAAGACTTCTTAAAAATTAATCAAAACTCATAATATTACTGAATGAAAACATTATTCCAAGATAGATTAAAAGGTGACCCAACAATTTGGATCATTACGTTTCTATTCATTGGTGCGTCAATATTTTCGGTGTATAGTTTTATTTCCATTTTAGCAAAAGTAGAAGGAATTAGTCCTATTGGTCAGATATTAAGACACTTGTTTTTCATCCTATTATCCTTGGGGGTGATGTATCAAGCCTCCCGCATGAGTTCATTTAACTTCGTAAAAATAAGTGAACTACTATTTTATGTATCGATAATTCTTTTGTTTTGGACGCTCTTCTTTGGGCAAGTAATTAATGGGGCCAGCCGTTGGATCTCGGTTTTTGGCTTCACATTTCAACCCTCAGATTTAGCACGATTAGGATTAGTTCTATATCTATCAAAGCAATTAACGATAAAAAAGGATAAGCTTAACGATTGGAAAGGCGGAATGCTTGCCCTTTTGTGGCCAATTATATTAGTATGCATGCTCATTTTCACTCAAAATTTTTCTACAGCGCTCATTCTTTTCACGATGAGCATGATGTTGCTGTACATTGGAAGAGTTCCAGTTTCAAAATTCATCACAATCTTAATGGTTGGTTTTTTGATGATTGGTTCAGTAGTAATGGTGCATTTAGCATTTCCAGATAAGGGAATTTTACCGCGTTACGAAACCTGGAAAAACAGAATAGTCAACAGTTATGATGGCAAAGAAGGCGCTGGCGATTTACAACAACGTATCGCAAACCAAGCTATTCATAACGGAGGATTATTTGGGCAAGGACCTGGTGACGGAAAATTAAAACAATACCTTCCAGAAGCTTACGCAGATTTCTATTTTGCAAGTTTTGTAGAAGAATTTGGACTAATATTCGCAGTCGTATTGCTGTTTGTTTACCTCATCCTATTTCAACGCATTGTTTCTATAGGACTCAAATCAGATAAACTTTTTGACACCTACGCTTGTATCGGGATCGGAATAATTATTCTATCTCAAGCTGTTATCAATGCCATGGTGTGCGCCGGTCTTTTCCCTGTCACTGGTCAAAACATGCCTTTACTGGCAATGGGTGGAACTGCATTGCTCGTAACGTGCTTATCCTTAGGCATTGTACAATCCATCGCTGCAAAAAACAAAAAAGATAAATCCTCGAGTAATTCAACAAATCCAGAATTCGCATGAGTTTAGAAAGAGTAATTGTTTCAGGTGGCGGAACCGGCGGACATATTTTTCCTGCCATTGCTATCGCAAACCAACTTAAAATTGATTATCCTAACATTGAGATTCTTTTTGTTGGAGCCAAGGGCAAAATGGAAATGGAAAAAGTTCCTGCTGCTGGACACAAGATTGAAGGACTTTGGATTAGTGGTTTGCAAAGAAAATTCTCCTTGCAAAATTTCTTATTGCCCTTGAAACTTATTGCTAGTTTGTGGAAATCATATTGGATCTTAAAAAAATTCAAACCTCAAATTGTTGTTGGTTTTGGTGGATATGCATCCGGTCCTTTATTGCGCATGGCAACGTGGACTGGCATTCCGGCTGTGGTACAAGAACAAAATGGATTTCCAGGTAAAACCAACAAACTCTTAGCAAGCAAAGTAGCTAAAATTTGCGTTGCTTATCCAGGCCTAGAAAAATTCTTCGAACGCTCAAAAATCGTATTTACCGGAAACCCTGTCCGCAGTGAAATGCTGAATTTGAGAAGTACAAAAACAGAAGCTGCTGGATACTTTAAGCTAGACCCAAACAAAACAACCGTTTTAGTAATTGGAGGAAGCTTAGGTGCACGAACACTCAATAATGCGGTGAAAGAGAACATAACTCTTTTGGCACTCAAAGACATTCAAATCATTTGGCAAAGCGGAGCTAATTTTGCAGCGCAACAACAAGAATTAGCAAAATCACTTCCTACAAATATCCAGTTACATGGGTTTTTGCCAAAGATGAACTTAGCCTATGAAA
>JAYSRU010000179.1:0-33209 GCA_043720875.1 Crocinitomicaceae bacterium | reverse complement strand
CTGTTGGGTGAAAAATAATTGCCCTGAATAAATTGATTACCTTTACAGCGTGAAAAATATTAAAGTTTGGTTTTTGAGTAGCATGATTGCTTTGTTGGTTCTTCCAACGCAATTTGTTCATGCCTTTACACACCTGCCCCAAATTTTATCACACTACCAAGACACTAGAACTTCCAATGTTACAAGTGAATCCTTTTTTGATTTTTTCATTACGCATGTCACTGAAAATAGTCACACAACGCGTGAACACAAATCGGATAATGATATGCCTTGCAAACATCAACATTCAAATTCGGTGATGAGTTTCATTGTTTTCCAGACAGAGCTTGAAGATAACATCTTTCATTTAGTGTCCACTTTTCAAAGTGATGATTCAAAAAATTTCAAACCTGTAAATGGAAAAGTGTGTTCATTTGGGGCTTCAATTTGGCAACCACCTCAAAGCTAATTAAAATTATACGTGCGCAAATTTAGCACAATAGTTACTTTAAGCCGCCTGGCTTGAAGTAGTATTTATTTTAATTAAATTCAAATTTTATGTTGGATAAAATCATCCATTTTAGTATAAAAAATAAGCTAGTCATAGGTTTATTTACGCTTGCATTAATTCTTTGGGGAACGTATTCACTTTCGCAATTGCCCATTGATGCAGTTCCAGATATCACAGATAATCAGGTACAGGTTTTAACAGTATCCCCTTCGTTAGGTGCGCAAGATATAGAACGTTTAGTCACATTTCCCGTTGAACAAACCGTGGCTACTATTCCTGGGATTAAAGAAGTTCGATCTTTTTCTAGGTTTGGTTTATCTGTGTTGACCATAGTCTTCAAAGAACATGTCGACATTTATTGGGCGCGACAACAAGTTTCGGAACGTTTGGGCGAAATAAAGAGTCAATTACCATCCAATGTTGGGTCTCCGCAACTTGCGCCCCTAACCACGGGGTTAGGTGAAATTTATCAGTATGTTATTCACGCCAAAAAAGGCTACGAGGAAAAATATGATGCTACTGAATTAAGGACCATTCAAGATTGGGTTGTGCGTCGTCAGTTATTAGGTACAGAAGGAATTGCCGATGTGAGCAGTTTTGGAGGTTATGTAAAGCAATATGAAATTGCCTTGAATCCAGATAAGTTGAGAAGCATGAATGTGAGCATTGCAGATGTATTCACTGCATTGGAAAAAAATAATCAAAATACTGGTGGGGCGTATATCGATAAAAAACCAAATGCTTATTTTATTCGAAGTGAAGGTTTGATTGGCTCGCTTAATGACATCAAAGAAATAGTTGTCAAAGTGAATGACAATGGAATTCCAGTGATAATTGATAATGTTGCACAAGTTGGCTTTGGGCATGCGGTGCGCTATGGCGCTATGACGCGTGGAAACCAAGGAGAAGTAGTTGGCGGAATTGTGCTAATGCTAAAAGGTGCGAATTCTTCAAGTACTATTAATAACGTAAAAGAAAGAATTGCCCAAATTACATCCACCTTACCAAAAGGTGTGGTGATTGAGCCTTACTTAGATCGTACGAAATTGGTAAATAATGCGATCGGCACGGTTACTAAAAATCTAGCAGAAGGAGCCTTAATTGTAATCTTTGTGTTAGTGTTACTGTTAGGAAACATTAGAGCTGGGTTAGTTGTTGCTTCTGTTATACCACTGGCGATGTTATTTGCCATAGCCATGATGAATTTCTTTGGTGTCTCTGGAAACTTAATGAGTTTAGGTGCAATAGATTTTGGACTTATCATTGATGGCGCTGTAATTATTGTAGAAGCAACCTTACATCATTTAACAGGAAAAGGAATATTGCAGAAGTTTGGTGGCGCTGATCTAAACCAAGAGCAAATGGATAATGAAGTGCGTTTTTCTGCTTCTAAAATCATGAGTGCGGCGGCATCTGGAGGTTTAATCATCTTTATTGTTTATTTGCCGATTCTTGCCTTGGTGGGTGTTGAAGGAAAAATGTTTAGACCGATGGCACAAACCGTTACGTTTGCAATTATGGGAGCTTTTATACTTTCGCTTACCTACGTGCCGATGATGGCTGCACTGGCTTTGAGTAAGAAAACTGTAACGAAGAAAAATATCTCAGATAAAATAATGGATGCCCTGAATCGAGTTTTTGATCCAGCTATTCGATTTGCCTTAAAAAGACGAATTGCAATCTTAACAGCTACATTGGTGTTATTCGCAAGTAGCCTTTTAGTCTATTTTAACCTCGGTGGAGAATTTATTCCAGCTTTGGATGAAGGCGATTTTGCCGTAGAAACACGGGTGTTAACAGGATCTTCTATTTCTCAAACGATTGAAGCTTCGCAACGTGCTGCTACCATTTTAAAGAATAATTTTTCGGAAGTAAAAGAGATCATTGGTAAGATTGGTTCTTCCGAAATTCCAACTGATCCAATGCCTGTTGAGGCCTGTGATTTAATTGTCGTGCTAAAAGATAAATCGGAATGGGAGAATGCCGAAACACGGGATGAACTAGCCGAGAAAATGCAAACTGCCTTAGCTGCAATTCCTGGGGTAACGTTTAGTTTTCAGCAACCCATACAAATGCGGTTTAACGAATTGATGACCGGTGCCAAGCAAGATGTTGTGGTAAAAATTTATGGTGAAGATTTGGATAAATTGACGTTCTATGCGAAGAAAATTGGCAAAATAGCCAAAAATATTCGTGGCGCTCACGATGTTTATGTAGAAGAAGCAACGGGTTTGCCTCAAATTGTGATTAACTATAACCGAGAGAGAATTGCGCAATTTGGTTTAGCTATTACAGATGTTAACACGGTTATTCAAGCAGGGTTTGCTGGTGAAACTGCGGGAATAGTGTATGAAGGTGAAAAACGATTTGACATGGTGGTAAGGCTCGAAAAAGAAAATCGTAGCACATTGGAAGACATCGAAAATCTTTTTGTCACTACACCGAATGGAAACCAAGTCCCTGTTGGTCAATTGGCAGAGGTTAAATTCGAAGCGAGTCCTAATCAAATTCAACGAGACGATGCAAAACGTAGAATCATTGTTGGTTTTAATATACGTGGTCGTGATGTGGAAAGCATTGTAAACGAGATGCAAGCAGAAATTAAGCAAAAGGTAAATTTCAGTCCTGGGTATTATCCAACTTATGGCGGTACGTTTAAAAATTTGCAAGAGGCGAGTAAGCGCTTGTCAATTGTTGTGCCTGGATCATTGTTGATGATTTTTATATTATTGTTTTTTACCTTTAAAAGCTTCAAACAAAGTTTATTGATTTTCACTGCAATTCCTTTGTCGGCAATTGGAGGAATCTATGCGCTTTGGTTACGCGATATGCCGTTCAGTATTTCTGCTGGTGTTGGCTTCATCGCCTTGTTTGGTGTAGCGGTGTTAAACGGAATTGTACTCATATCAGAGTTTAACGATTTGAAAAAAGCAGGTATGACAGATGTAAAAGAAATAATTAAGAAAGGCACAAAAGTGAGGCTACGCCCGGTAATTATGACAGCGTTAGTTGCTTCTCTAGGGTTCTTGCCTATGGCGTTTTCTCATGGTTCTGGCGCTGAGGTTCAAAAACCGTTAGCAACGGTGGTGATGGGAGGTTTGTTGTCGGCTACGTTGCTCACTTTGTTAGTGCTTCCGGTGTTGTATTATTATTTTGAAAAATGGGGTAAACCTAAGATGGCAAAACCTGTTACAGTTACTTTGTTATTAATTGGATTCTTACTTCCGACACAAACAAATGCACAAAATAACGCTACCGGAATTTCAATGCAAAATGCTGTGGATACGGCTGTCAAGAATAATGCACGCGTAAAGTTAGCGCACTTCGAAATTGACTATGCAAAAATGATGAAGAAAACCTCCTCAGATATTGGTAAAACTAATGTGAGTTTGGTTTACGGGCAAGCGAACTCGATTCAAAAGGATAACAATTTTGGTATCAATCAGACCATTCCTTTTCCTACAGCATTTAAACGGCAATCGGATTTAGGAAATGCAAACATTGTAAGTAGTGAGTTGAAATTGGAAGTAACAAAAAACGAGTTAATCACCCAAGTGAAGCTAGCCTATAACTATCTTCAGTTTTTATATGCTGAGCAGAAACTGTTGATGGAACAGGATAGTTTGTATAAGGAAGTTGCGCGGGCTGCCCAACAAAAGTATTTGGCTGGAGATAATAATTTGCTGGATAAAACGAATGCGGAAACCAAAGAAATGGATACTAAAAACGCGATCTCTCAAAACAATTTTAACATTCAAATCTATTTAGCTCAGTTGCAATTGCTTATGAATTCATCGTCTGCTGTTGAGGTGGAACGGAGCAAATATGGTATGCTTCCCTTGTTATTGGTGAACGATAGTTTGGTGAGCAAAAATCCATCATTAGCTTATTTGAACCAACAAATTTCCATAGTTACTCAAGAAACGAAAGTAAAGCAAGCAGCCAATTTACCAGATATTACGCTTGGGTTTTTTAGTCAGACCCTGATTGGTTACCAAACGATAAATGGAAATAATCAATATTTCTCTAGTTCAAGTCGCTTTAATGGTGTTCAAGTTGGCTTAGCAATTCCATTGTGGTATGGTCCGCAAGCGGCCAAGGTTAAAGCAGCGAAAGTTGGAGAAAAAATAGCACAAACCAACGCAATACTTTACCAGCAAAATCTAGAATGGCAATACCAACAAACGATGCAAGAAATAGCAAAGAACAAAGCAAGTTTGAATTATTATGAAACAAGCGCCTTGCCAAATGCAGCTTTGCTCATCCGTCAATCAGACCTAAGTTTTAAAAACGGAAATATTGAGTATGATGTGTTTCTTCAAGGTTTAAAAGATGCCTTGGCGATAAAGGCAAGCTATAATTCAAGCTTATTGCGTTACAATGAAAGTGTCATCAATTTAGAATTCTTGATTGGTCAATAAAATTAACTAAAGATATATTAATTGATTCGTAAGGATCGAAACAATAAAAACATGAAAAATTACATTCAATATACACTTATTTTCCTGGCAGCATTGGTTTCATCATGTGGTGAAGATGCTCCAGCGGCTGTTGTTGTGCCAGAACAAACTTCAAACCAAATGGTAATTGAGTTAACAGGTGAGCAAAATAAAATGATCAACGTTCAATTGGGCTCCATCGAAAAACGAGCATTAAGCAGTGTGATCAAGGCGAGCGGATCGTTAGATGTTCCGCCACAAAATTTAGTAAGTGTTTCTGCACCGATGGGTGGATTTGTAAAATACACAGAATTATTACAAGGAATGCGAGTATCTAAAGGTCAAACGTTAGCAGTGATTCAAAATGCTGATTTTATTCAACTCCAACAAGACTTTTTGGAAGCAGAGAGTCAACACGAATATTTGAAAGCAGAATACGATCGTCAAAGAGAATTGGCTAAGGAAAATATTAATTCTCAAAAAATTGTACAACAAGCAAAAGCCCAGTACGAAAGCAATGCCTCAAAATTGGCTGGTTTGAAAGCGAAATTGAATTTTATCGGAATCAACCCAAATCAAGTAACGAATGCAACTATCAAAAATTCGGTGCCCATTTTATCTAGCATTAATGGCTACGTAACTCAAATAAATGTAAACGTGGGTAGTTTCGTGAACCCAAGCGACGTTTTGTTCAAAATTGTAGATACAGAACATTTGCATGCAGAACTTACCATTTTTGAGAAAGATGTACCGAAAATTAAAATAGGCCAAAAAGTTAGGTTTACCCTTGCAAATGAAGTAAATGAGCGCTTAGCTACGGTTTATTTAGTAGGACGTGAAATTGGTATAGATCGCACGGTTCGTGTACATTGTCATTTGGATAGAGAAGATTTAGAGCTGTTGCCAGGAACTTATTTAAAGGCTTTTGTGGAAGCAGGAAAAAATCTAGTTATGGCATTACCTGATCAAGCAATAGTAAGCTTCGAAGACAAAGATTATATTGTGGTGGCAAACCAAACTAAAAAAGGACATTGGTACAAATTGGTGCAAATTACAAAAGGAATTTCCGAAATGGGCTACACAGAAGTTTACCTTCCTCAAAATTGTCAAGCCGACGTCAAAGTGGTTATCAATGGTGCATATGATATTTTGTCTAAAGTGATGAATGCAGAAGAATAGTAATTTTATTGAATATCGAAAAAAGTAGTTGTTGTTTACAGCTACTTTTTTTCGTTTTGTAGGAAAATTCAAATTGAATTCGATTCAGTTTGTTCTTTATTCTGTGATTCAGTAAGATTTGATTTCCTTATTATAGCATGAATGTTTAAAATATTTTGCAATAAAATATCATTGGGAAAGAACCAAGGATTTTTAATGGGTTTACAAAACAAGCATGTTTGAGGAGGCATGTAATTGATATTAGGAATTATGAACCCACCGAATAGTTGTTAGAATTAGAACTTGATTGTGTTAAATGTTTTTTAAAACGCACACCCCATAAAAAAGTAAATACCACTTCCTCCCTCACTATTAAGAGCAAAGTCAATGCGAGTCCAAACATCCTTTTTAGGAAATAATAAATAATGAATACCTGCTCCTGTGGCGTATTTTACATGCTTTGAACTAATGTTGGAAACTTGGTCATAAATCATTCCTGTTGAAGCAAAAACTGCAAGTCCAAATTTTTTTGCAAATGATAACGGAAGCATTCTGTACTCTGTTTGTAAACTAATATAATTTCGATCTCTAAAACGTCCTAGATAAAATCCTCGCATCATCATTTCTCCCCCTAACAGGGCGTATTGATTAAAAGGAGCATTGCCAAAAGTAAATTGCCCAACAGATTGAATAGCTAAAACATTTCTCTTTCGAATGGGGTAATAGTATCTGAAATCAGTGAAAAAACTGCTAAAATTTGTGATGCTACCATATGCTTTTTGATAATTTAAAAGTGCAGCTTCTGCGAAAATTCCGCTTCGTACATTTAATACGTTGTGCCTATTGTCATACAACAAACCAATTCCAAAACCTAAATTATGTGAGCCTTTATATCCTGTGGGTTGTAAAAGTGAAAGCGTATTTGTGTAAGATTTAAAATTTACTCGACTTAGACTTTGGTAGTCCAATTCGATTCCGATAAAAAAATCTTTCCAAATCTTTCTCAATATCCTTTCCTTCCAATTAAAAGAAAATGATTCTACAATTGCTAATTTTTCTTTAGAACTATTAAATCCTATTCCATAATACGACAAAGGAAAACTTTGAGTTTTCAATTTTCCCAAATAGAACCATTTATTTTTATCTGAATGAAGCGCATGTTCAATGTATGCGCCATATTGGCTCTCGGTAGTAACAAACCCAAAAGTGTTTATTTCTGAAAGACGGTTGTTTGTGTCACCTTTAGCATAGCCAACAAAAACAGAACTGACACCAAATTCCCATTTCGATTCAGGGGCGTATGCCACTGTTGGATAAATTAAAAACTGTGGCTTAGATTTGTCTGTGGAATCTTTAATAAACTTATTGAGGTAACGTACCAAAAAATTCGGTTTTTTGTCCTGAGCATAAAATGATAGACAAAAGAGACCAAAGAATGAAAAGAATACAAATAGGTTTTTAATTTTTTGCATTGGTAAATTTACAAAAATCTAAGTGTAGAGTTGTTAATAAAATTTAATCTACAAGTTTAAACTGTTTAAGAGAACAGTTTATCCTTGTGTATCGCATGAAATATGCCTTCTATCGACAAGAAAAGAAAATATTCAAGCCGTTTCTTTATTTTCCTTACTTTCGTACTCCAATTAGAGATTCAAAAACAAACGATATGTACGGTAAAATGAAAGATTTTCTAGCCAAAGAGCTAGAAACCATTAAAGAAGGTGGGATTTTTAAACGCGAACGCATAATTACTTCACCTCAAGGTGCAATTGTAAAAGTAAGTACTGGCGAAGATGTAGTGGTAATGTGTGCCAATAATTATTTGGGTCTTTCATCGCATCCAGAGGTAATCGAAGCGGCTAAAAATGCGTTAGATACACACGGTTTCGGAATGTCGTCTGTTCGTTTTATTTGTGGAACGCAAGATATCCATAAAGAATTGGAAGCAAAAATAGCTGCTTTTTATGGCACAGAAGATACTATTTTGTATGCTGCTGCTTTCGATGCAAATGGTGGTGTTTTTGAACCACTTTTTGGTGAAGACGATGCAATTATTTCGGATGAATTAAATCATGCTTCTATCATTGATGGTGTGCGTTTATGTAAAGCTGTGCGTTACCGTTACAAGCATAGTAATATGGCTGATTTAGAAGAACAATTGATTGCAGCACAAGGGCAACGTCATCGCATTATTGTTACAGATGGTGTCTTTTCTATGGACGGTGATATCGCTAAAATGAATGAAATATGCGATTTAGCAGATAAGTATGATGCCTTAGTAATGACGGACGAATGTCACTCTGCTGGATTTATTGGTAAAACTGGTCGCGGTGTTCCTGAATATCATAATTGTATGGACCGCGTTGATATTGTAACCGGAACGTTGGGCAAAGCCTTAGGTGGAGCAATGGGAGGATACACAACAGGTAAAAAAGAAATTATAGAACTGTTGCGTCAGCGTTCTCGTCCTTATTTGTTTTCTAATTCTTTGGCTCCGGCAATTGTTGGCGCTTCAAATAAGGTATTTGATATTTTAAGTTCAAGTACAGATTTACGCGATACGTTAGAAAGCAATACCAAATATTTCAAGGATAGAATTATTGCAGCAGGTTTTGATATTAAACCGGGCGATTCTCCAATCGTGCCAATCATGTTATATGATGCAGCATTGTCGCAACAGTTTGCTGATTTGTTATTAAAGGAAGGCGTTTATGCCATAGGATTTTTCTATCCAGTTGTAGCGAAAGGTGCAGCACGAATTCGTACGCAAATCTCAGCTGCACACAGCATAGCCGATTTAGATAAAGCGATTGCAGCATTTATTAAAGTAGGTAAAGAGTTAAAGGTTATTTCTTAAAAATCATTTCGATGGATCGTTATTATAAAGGTTTATTAGATAATAATCGCACCTGGGTTGCCAACAAACTAGAAGGCGACGCCCAATTTTTTGAAAAAATGATCGATGGTCAAGCTCCTCCCATTTTATGGATTGGATGTTCCGATAGTCGTGTACCCGCAAACGAAATTATCGGAGCTGAACCGGGTGAAGTGTTTGTGCACCGAAATATTGCTAATATGGTTCTGCATACCGACATAAGTATGTTAAGCGTCTTGGATTATGCGGTGAACGTACTAAAAGTTAAACATGTTATTGTGTGTGGGCATTACGGTTGCGGTGGAGTGAAAGCGGCAATGGGAAATGCACACATTGGAATCATAGACAACTGGATTAGACACATAAAAGATGTTTATCGTTACCATGCGGATGAATTAAATCAAATTAAGGATGTTGGGCTAAGATTTGATCGTTTTGTTGAGTTAAACGTGTGGGAGCAAGTGCAAGATTTGGCAAAAACGTCTATCATACAAAAAGCATGGAATTCAAAACAAGATGTGCAAATTCATGGTTGGGTGTATGGTTTACATGATGGTCTAATCAAAGATTTAGAAATCACTTTGCTGGACGATAATTCTTTACCTGAAATGGATCAATTGTATATGGAAGGAAGCAATAATCGAAAACAACATTAGATTGAACGCCGTAAGCCAACAAATTCAAATCTTAGCGGATCGATTAGCAGCAAAGCGTGATGATCATGTTGCAGGAAGAATGTCGGCATACATGAAAAACAGATTTGTTTATTTTGGAATAATGGCGGAGGATCGAAAGGCTATTCAAAAAGTATGGCTGGCGGAAATGAAAATCAAAATAGCTAAAAATGAATATTGGGACCTACTAGTTGCACTTTGGGATAAAGACGAACGTGAGTTTCAATACATTGGCATCGACTGGCTCAATACCTGGAAAAAAGAAGAACTGCAACTGTTGGACACTGCTAAATTTGAATGGTTACTTACTCAAAAATCGTGGTGGGATTCTGTTGATGCTTTGGCTTCAAATGTAGTAGGCAAATATTACCAGCATTTTCCAACGCAAAAAGCTCAAATGGTGGATGATTTTAGAACGTCTGAAAACCTATGGCTAGAAAGAACGACATTGATCTTTCAACTTAAATACAAGGCAACGATTGATATAAATTTGTTGGAAAGTTTGATTATACAATACCAACGTAACAATGAATTTTTTATTCAAAAGGCAATTGGTTGGAGTTTGCGCCAACATGCAAAAATTGATGCACTTGCGGTAAAAAGCATAGTAGAAAAATACAACATACAGGGATTAGCGAAACGTGAAGCTCTAAAACATTTTGATAAGTATGGCATTAGTTAAAGCGTGTAGAGGTTTCGAACCTCAATTAGGAGAAGATTGCTATTTAGCAGAAAATGCCACGTTGGTGGGCGATATCGTAATGGGCAACGAATGTTCGGTTTGGTTCAATGCCGTTATTCGAGGCGATGTAAATAGTATTCGAATCGGCAATAAGGTGAATATTCAAGATGGCGCAGTGATTCATTGTACTTACGAAAAAACGAAAGTCAATATTGGAGATAATGTCTCGATTGGACACAACGCATTAGTGCACGGTTGCACCATTGAAGAAAATGTTTTAGTTGGAATGGGTAGCATTGTAATGGACAACTGTTACATTGAAAAAAATTCGATCATAGCAGCTGGCGCTGTTTTACTCGAAAACACGAGGGTAGAATCTGGAAGTATTTATGCCGGTGTACCAGCTAAAAAAGTTAAAGAAGTTTCAAAAGAGTTGTTTGATGGTGAAATCAAACGCATTGCGAATAATTATTTGATGTATTCCTCTTGGTTTAAATAACAAAAATTAAGTTATAAGATTGTCGCTCATAGCGAGGTCAATTCCCTACTTTGTTAGTAGAATTTTACCTTTCATCATATTTAACAGTATAAAACTACTTTTGTAAGAACTAATTTACCTATTTTTACATTAAATTAATTTTTAAATAACATATTATGAACAAAATTTTACTTTCAATTACTGCAATTATGGCTGCAGGTGTATCGTTCGCACAAGATACCATTTCAAATCATTATGCTAACGCATCATTTACTTCTTATAGAGTTGATGCGCTAGCTCCTTTAGATAGCGGATTTGTATCTGGTAACAATGCTTTTGGTGATTTAGCAAAAATGCAATTGTTTGATGCATCTGTGGGTGTTTCAGGTGGTGGACAAATCAAAGGAGTGTGTTTGTGGGTGGCTAACAAAGTTGGTACAGGTGCTTTTCAAGTATTGATTTTAAGAGATGCTGCAGGTGCACCAGATCTTACTCCTGGTGGACTTTTAGGTACTTCATCAGTAATGTTATCAGCTGTTGATACTTCTGCTACAGGCGTACAAGGTATCGCTAATGGTGGTCCAGTTCCAGTTGGTTTCAACGTAGTGGCAATGTTTCCAACTGCTATCGGAATACCAGGAACTCCTGGAAACTATAAGTTTTGGGTTTCTTTGGTCTTGCCAACTGGTGCTAACGAAATGACGCTTGTTCAAAACAACGTTAGTACAGCTCCTTACAATGATTCTCCAGCACATGTTGGTGAATTGTGGAGTGATGGTTCTTACCACGTTATTGCAGATGCTGCAAATTGGGGCGCTTCATTTTTGGCAACTTGGGCAATGTTCCCAATTATGCAATTTAGCCCTCTAAGCTTAGATGAAGCTTCTTTCGTTACAGGTGTTTATCCTAACCCTGCTTCTTCTGAATTGAACATTACTGCTAATGAAGCATTAGCTTCTGTAAGCGTAGTTTCTATGGACGGAAAAGTTGTTGCTACATCTTCAACTTCAACTGTTAATGTATCTGAACTTGCTGCTGGAACGTATACTTACCAAGCTGTTACAGTTTCTGGTAAAGTTGCTCATGGTAAATTCAATAAGAACTAATCAATCTTTTTATTGATTGTAAAGCGCTCGTCAACTGACGAGCGCTTTTTTTGTACTGCTATTTTCTGTAACCGTATCATTGAACTTGTAGGGTAGAAAATCCTGGATTAGTTTTACAGTTGGAACTGTTTTGTTTCAGTAGGGTTCTCCAGTATTATATAGGGTGTTGGGTGTAAATAGGATACAAAAAAAAGACCTTCCGAAAAAAGTCTTTTAAGTATTGGTTCAAAAAATTAGGTTAAGATTAGTTTAAAGCCTTTACCGTGAATATTCATTATTTCAATTCTTTCATCAGATTTAAGTAGCTTTCGAAGTTTAGCTATATAAACGTCCATGCTTCTACCGTTAAAGTAATTGTCATCTCCCCAAATAAGCCTTAACGTAGCCTGTCTGTCCAAAATTTGATCTTTGTTTTTAATCAGTAATTCCAACAAGCTACTTTCTTTCGTTGTTAACTTTCGATCTTCGGTTGGCAGATGTAAAATTCGTTTTTCTGGTTCGAAGCTCAAATTTCCAATGGTGAAGATTTCTTTTGCTTCATTCGAATTCCCTCCAACACGATTTAAGATGGCGTTTATACGCGCAACCAATTCTTCCATCTGAAAAGGCTTGGTAAGGTAATCATCTGCTCCAATTTCAAAACCTTGTAATTTGTCTTCTTTCATGTTTTTAGCAGTCAAGAAAAGTACGGGAGTTCTTTTATCTGTTTCTCTGATTTCTTTTGCCAGTGTAAATCCATCCATTTCAGGCATCATTACATCCAGAATGAGGAAATCGAATTTGCCTTGGGTATATTTTTCAAACGCTGCTTTTCCGTCACGTGCCAAGGATACATCAAATCCTTTAGCTTTTAAATAATTGTTGAGAAGCATGCCTAAATTTTCGTCATCTTCTGCTAAAAGTATCTTTGCTTTTGTGTTCATATCTTAAAATTGTTAATAGTTAACGCATTATTAATCTAAATAGTGTTCCCTTTCCTTCTTCACTTCTAACACGAACTTCCCAACCATGAAGTCGTATGATAGATTTTACATAGCTAAGTCCTAGGCCGAAGCCTTTCACGTTGTGAAGATTTCCGGTTGGTACACGATAAAGTTTGTCAAAAATTTTGCTTAAGTATTCTTTCTTTATTCCAATACCTTGGTCTTGCACCGAGAATTCAAAATGCGTGCCTACTTTTTTGAAGGATACATCTATTTGAACATTTTCCTTACTGTACTTTATCGCATTGTCTAACAAGTTAACCATAATGTTCACCGTATGAACTCTATCGGCAAAAATTACGTCATTGTTTTCTTCCATTTTGAGGTCAATATTTCCTCCAATGTTTAAAACCCTGAACTTTGCATTATCTACTACTTGATGAATAATTTCTTGCAGGTTAATGTTTTCTTTTTTAAGTTTCAATTCTCCCCTTTCGATCACGGCAGATTGTAATATTTTTTCCACTAGTTTTTCAAGACGCGTGTTTTCATCTTTGATCATTTTCACATATGGTGTACTGTTTTCAAGAACAATTGGTGGCATCATATCTTTATCATTCATTGCTTCGCAAGCCAATGAAATAGTAGAAATGGGTGTTTTGAATTCATGCGTCATATTGTTTATGAAATCATTTTTCATGTCTGACAGTTTTTTCTGAGAAAGAATAGTTCTGAGCATGAAAGTAAAGGCTCCGATTACTAGGAAAATTAGCGACAGACTCACCAAAATACTACTACTTATTGCACGAAATAACACTTGTCCTTTTTTAGGAAACGAAATGTGTAAAATTAGTTTCTCGTCGAGACTGTTGCCAGGGAAAAGGGGAGATGCCGCAGCTCCAACAAGCTTCAAATCACACTTGTAAGCTTTTACCGAACGATCAAAAAGTATCGGTTCCTCTTCTTCATTGGTAACAACAAAGTTATAATTGCTTGGTAAGCCTGAACGCTTTAATTCAAATTCAATAATGGAATCGAGGTAGTGAAGACTTATGCGTTTCGAAGGAGGTAAATAAACATTGTCATGAAAAGCTTGCATCATCATCTCATTTACAAATTTTGCCTTTTTGAAAATTTGCTGCATGACCCTGGTGTCTAATTGAACTGCAATAGGACTACCTTCAATCGGATTTTTATTCATGTCGTGATTGAATAATTCCCTAACCTCCTTCACGTTTCTGGCCATAACCTCATGCTTGGCGTGAATGCCAAGAATTGAATCATAGGCTGAGCCTTTGATGACTAAGAAATGCTGCTTTTGTCCGTCTTTCGTAAAGGTTGTATCCGATATACTAATTGCTTCATTAGAAGAAAGAAGGTTTTTAAATTCTTGTTTTAATACTTCTTTGTATTGCCCGCTAAAATCTTTTTCTACAATCTCTAAATAGCGCCGAATGTCTTCGGTTTTTTCATGACGCACCGTAATGCGTTCTAATGAAGTTTCTAATCTTTCTGTAAGTTCTTCAGATTTACTCTTAAATAATTGACTGCCTTGGTAAATTTGAATTCCTACTAATGCGAGTAAAGCAACGCTGATGATGACAACAATTAAATTTACTCGAATTTTTTTTACCATTACTTTTTTTTGCTAAGTTAACATGGGTATTTGTGAAATGGCAATGCTTAACCTTTTTTAACGGCTGACGCATTTATTAAATCAGGATGTAAGCGTAAGTTTTTACTCAGTCAGGCTTTGCAGATACAAGTCATATACTATTCCATCGGTCAAGCCTATTTTTGGAACAGCGATTTCTGTTACTTTGAGAAGTTCAAGAATGAAAATATAGATCTCCGCAGCAGGAACTATTACATCGGCTCGATCGGGCTTCAATTGAAAGCGTTCAACAAGAATTTCGGGTGAAAATTGCACGAATTCATCGTGTAATGCTTTTAATTCCGATAATGGGAGTGCGTTATTGTCTTTACACCCACTAATTTTGTGAATTTTATTAATATTTCCACCAGTTCCGTAAATTCTATGACTTACACTATTGTCAACATTACTGTTTAGCCAACTAGTGATTTCATCCCATATGGAATGATTCACCTTTCCTTTGAGCATTCTTATCGTTCCTATGTTGAAGGATTTGGATGCCACCTTACTGCCATTTTCAAAAATACTGATCTCTGTGCTACCACCGCCCACATCGATTACTAAAAATGGAATTTCCTTAGCAATATCCATGAGAAAGAAGGTTCCAAGAATTAATTCTGCTTCCTCTTCGCCATTAATGATCTCGATCTTAACGCCAGTTTCCTGTTCAATTTTTTCTTGCACTTCTTTGCCGTTTTTTGCATCGCGCATGGCAGAGGTGGCGCAAGCTCTTAATTTTTTTACCTGAAAAATTTCAGATATTAGTCTAAAAGCTTGAATCGTTTTTACAAAATCTTTTGTTTTTTGTTTAGAAATTTCTCCTTCATCAAAAACTTCTAAGCCTAAACGAAGTGGTATCCTTGTATAGGATATTTTTTTAACAAACGTATGACCGTTTTCAATACAAACCTCTCCAACTAATAATCGGGCTGCATTTGTTCCAATATCTATTGCACCGTACCTCAAATTTACTTTGTTATGTTTTACAAAGCGCGAAGATAATCATATGTTTTTTGTTGTGACCTAGTTTCTACGTTTCTGATGGGAAGAATGTATTGATTTACCTTGTTTTTTTCAATAATTCGGCCTTTAAATGTATCTGCTTGCTGAAATTCGAAAAAATGAAGTAATTGTTGCTGGATGTTTTTGTCTAAGATTGGTACGCCAACCTCTATACGTCTATCCATATTCCTTTCCATCCAGTCCGCAGAAGTAATAAAGAATTTTGGTTTTCCTCCATTTTCGAAAATCATCATTCTGCTGTGCTCCAAAAATCGATCTACAATACTTATGATTTTTATGTTCTTTCTATTTGTTTTGGTTTCCGGCACCAAACAGCACATGCCACGAGCGATGATGATTATTTTTACTCCAGCGGTTGAAGCAGCTACTAAATTTTCGATTAATCTTTTATCGACTAAGTTGTTTATTTTTAGACGAATAGATGCAGGCTTGCCAAGGTTTGCATTTTCTATTTCTTTCTTTATCAAATTGGTGACATTCGAACGATTGTTGAATGGGGAAACCTGCAAGTATTTGAACTCAAGATTGTTCAATAAAGGGTTTTCTATAAATCGAAAAACTTTTTTTACTTCATCAATTAGGTTCTTGTTCGCTGTAAAATAACCTAAATCTGAATATACTGAAGCGGTTCCTTCGTTAAAATTTCCGGTGCCAACAAAGGCAAGTTCTTGTTTGATGTTTTCAGAAATGCGCTCGATGTAGAGCAGTTTGGAGTGAATTTTATAGCTTTCAATGCCATGTAAAACAGTTGCGCCTTCTTCTTGTAATTTTTCTGCCCAATAGAGGTTATTTTCTTCATCAAACCGGGCCTTCAATTCAATTATTGCAACTACTTCTTTTCCATTTTGTACAGCCGAAAGAAGTGCATTTACGATTTTTGAATCTTTAGCTACTCGATAAAGATTAATTTTGATTTTTGTAACCTTCGGATCAAGTGCAGCTTCACGTAATAGGTCTATTATGTAATCGAATTTTTGATAAGGAAAACTTAATAGATGATCCTTTTTTAGTAATTGTTTAAGAATTGATTTATCATGTGTAATGTTTGGATGATTCAAGGGTGGCAAAGCGGGGTAGATTAAATGCGTTTTACCAAAATCAGGAAACTTCATGAAGTCTTTAAAGTTGTGATATTTTGCGCCAGATACAGCGTCTCCTTGCGATTTAATGTTTAATCCTTTGAAAAGAATTTGTTGCAAATCTTTAGGCATGAATTCGTCAAATACAAAACGAATTGGGTCACCTTTTTTTCTGTTTTTCAAGCTTTTTTCCATCTTTTGCCGAATATTCAGATGGAGATCATCCTCTAAAGTAAGTTCAGCGTCACGTGAAAATTTAAAGGTGTATGCTTGAATAAGAGTATATTTAAAAATACTAAAAATGCGAGACAAGTTTAAACGAATAATATCGTCTAAGAGAATAAATTTATTGACTCCATTCTCTTCCGGCAGTACGTAGAAGCGTTTATGTGTATCCGGAATTTGTAATAAAGCATATTGCACGGAATCACCAAATTCCATTTTTACTGCCAAGTAAATCCCCTTGTCTTTAAGTTTTGGAAACGGAAAGTTTTTACGCAGCAAAACTGGAACTATGTTTTGTCTTAGTTGAGAATGAAAGTAATCACTTAGTAAGTTTTGTTGAGAAACAGTAAGATGATTTTCATCAACTTGAAATATATTCTCATTCTCAAGTTGTGAAAGTAGGGAAACATAGGTTGCTTCAAAAAGCACCTGCTGATCCGCAATTTTTTCATTAATTTCAATAGATAATTGAGACAACGAGTGGCTGTAATCATCAAAGTTTTTTACTCCTAATTTGATGGCACGTTTTAAAGAAGCAATACGAACCCGGTAAAACTCATCTAAATTGTTGCTGTAAATACCAAGAAATCGGATTCTTTCAACCAATGGATTTTGGTCATCCATAGCTTCTTGCAAAACACGTGCATTAAATGACAACCAACTTATATCCCTACTTATATAACCCATACACTTCAATAAGGGGGTAAAGGTCAAAAAAAAATCGAACCAAGTGGTTCGATTTTCAAAAGTTAATCTTGAATTAAGATGCAATTAAACTTTCATTCCTTTCACGACACGTGCTTTGCGCTTCGTTTTTCCTGATTTTCTTACCTTAACCATTAAATAAGCTAATCCGCTATCTGCTGGCGTTGAATACGTTTCATTTGCATATTCTATAGTTCCTCCAGTATTTTGTTTCCAAACTGCAACGAGGTAGAATTTTTGCGATGTACCGTTTCCATTTGGTCTCACGTTAAACGTAATTGTTTTGTTTTGGCCAACTTCAAATCGAATATCAACTGAACCGTCTTCGCCAAATTTTTCAAAGACACATTTAGTTTGTGGGTTGATAATGATTTGTTCTTGTTCTTTATTATTCGTTGTCACTAAGGATCCATCCGAAGCAGTTTGTGAACTTCCAGAACTCGCTGTTCTTTCTAAAATAATAGTTGCAGAAGTATAAAATTGTACATTCTTTAAGCGCTCGGCATCTAAACCATATTCTTTTTTAATATCCTCAGTGTAAGGCACTTTCATTCCACATGAGCTTAAAGCTCCAATTGTCACTACTAAAAATGCTAAATTTTTCATTGTTGTTTTAAATTTTATTAAAAATCTGAGAGCAAAGATAAACAAAGTTTGTGTATTGCCGATTCACTTAAACAATTACTGCACCAATAAATTACATCCTCTTATATCACTATGATCAAACCTGCCCATTAAGATAAAGCCTGTTCCGTCTTTTGCATCAATTTCTTTACCAAGGTCTTGCGTTTCGATGAAACAACAGCTGTCAAGGTTCGCTAAGTCAATTACGTTTATTCCACCAGTTTTTCCCGGTTTCACATAAGAAAAGGGGTCACTTACTTGACGCACAAGAACTTTCATCCAATTGGGAAGGGTAAATACATCATTTTTCAAACTATAACCTTGCGAAAGCAATTCAGTCATTCCATACTCTGAAGCAATGTGATGTGTTTGGAAACTCTCTTTTAAACTACTGTGTAATTCTGATTTTGACATTTCTGTTCGTTTACCCTTCATACCTCCAGTCTCAATGATTACAATCCCATTGAGATCGGGTTTTAACTCAGCAAAATCTAGTAATGCGTAACTCACACCAAAAAGCACGATTTTCTTGCCTTGGTTTTTCGCATCATTAATTTTAGAAAGTAGACCTACGTAATCTTCAAGATAGAATCCGGATAATGCATGCGAAGAAAGTTGAATCAATTTATTCACCATGTACACAAGACTTGATTCACCTTGCGCTAAATAGGACGGAAGTAGGCCTATAACTATTTGGTCTTCTGGATTACCAATAGTACTTCTATAATTGGTAAGGAAGGATTTTTCATACAATTGGTGATCTAACACATAATGTGTTGCTCTGGCTGTATTTGTAGTTCCACTACTTTTGAAAACTAATTCAACAGGTTGGTCAGAACAAACGATTTTATGTGATTTAAAAAATTGAATCGGTAAAAAGGGAATTTCAAGGAATGTCTTAGGGTCTTTAGCGCGCAACGCGGTAACATAATTTCGATATACTTTATTGAAAGTAAACTGATACTGATAGATTTCTAACGCTAATGTTTCAAAGTTGTGAGCGTCAACAGTGAAAATCTTGCGAATCAACTCAAGTCTTTGATCTGATTGATTTTTCATTCTTTAAATCTAATTCCTTTTGAGGTTATGTTTTTGCCTACCAATTGTTCGGTAATACGATATATTTCATCTCCGGCACGCGAGCAGGCCGTATAGATTTCTGTATATAACAATGTGTTTTTAACACTCACATTTCCTTCTTCAGCTTCAATGTTGTGGTACGTACGCATAAATTCACGTTGTGCATCGATTTGTATTTTGATGCTGTGTGCTTGGCGCGCATTTAGTTTCGAATCATCATTGTTAAGATTACTCAGAACTACTTGAAAAGCTTCGTCAAGTAGCACGAGCATACGTTGGATCTCCATACGTTGGTCAGGCGAAAACCAAATTTTTTCATCTCGCTTTCGTTCAAATATAACGATCAGTTGCTTGAATAAGTTCGCTATTTCATCTAATTGATTAGAAATAGTAACTAAGCTTCTCACTTTTTTTGAAGTGTCTTTGGATAATTCAGCTTCAGTAATTATTTCTAACACACGATCCATGTCAATTTTGAAGCTATTCGATTGAAGAAAGAAAACTTCAAATTTATTGAGAAGTATGGATTGTCCTTTTAGGTCTTGCTCAAATATAAGTTGGAGGTAAAGTTTGGGTGTTTTCGCTACGATTTCTGTGTGTTGGAAAATATGTTGTTCGATTTCGATTAATGCAACATCAGGCATTTCACTTAAGCGTTCACCAAGAATATCGTTTTTTAAGGTGTTGGTTTCATTGTTTACGTTTTTTACAAGATAGCTGGAAATTTTTTCTAGCACAGCCATAAAGTTCATTTGAATCAAAACATTGAAAAGGTTAAAACCCGAATGAAATGTAGCTATCATGAACGGTATGAGCCAAGTTTGAGAATGCCCTGTTCCGAAAAATTGGACTATCTGCTGTGTAAAATCGGTGAAAACATAGAAAAATGGCAATAAAATAATGCAGCCAAAAAAATTGAATAAAAAATGGAGTCGTGCAGCTTGTTTTGCTTTTTGACTACCAACTATCGCAGCAATGTTTGCGGTGATGGTTGTGCCAATATTTTCACCTAATATCATTGCTGCAGCCATTTCAAAAGAAATAATTCCTTGTTGGCAGAGTAAAATGGTGATTGCAATGGCTGACGATGAGGATTGAATGAGTACAGCTAATGAAAACCCTATAAAGACAAAAAGTAAAACACTCGAAAACCCGTGGGTTGCCCATTGTTTCAAAAAATACAGGTCTTTGGTGCTTTTGGATACTTCTGGAAATAACTCTTTTAATAAATACAGGCCAATCAATAAAATGGCTAAACCGATAATAAAATCTCCCCATGCTTTTAGTTTTGTGTTTTTCGACACAAGAAAGAAACTTGCGGGGACAGTGATCATTAATGCAAGGTCTTCGGTTTGTAAGGAATAGCCTATGGTTGCAATCAGCCAAACTTTGAGGGTGGTTCCAATATTTGCACCCATAATTAATCCGAAACTTTGACGCAAAGAAATAATACCGGCATTAACGAAACTTACTACCATTACAGTAGTTGCAGACGAAGTTTGGATAAGGGAAGTGGTAAAAAATCCAGTTGTAATGCTTTTGAATTTACTAGATGTACCGTTGTTTAGTATTTTTCGAAGGTTCTGACCGGCTGCACGTTGCACCGCAACGCTCATTAGTCTCATTCCGTAGATGAACAATCCTAATGCGCCAAGAACTTTTAAAAAAATTACAATTAAAGAATCGTGCATTTGGTTGTATTGTATGGGTTTAAGGTGAAGTGAATTGACATAAAAAAACGGAAGTCTTAAGTTTGCACTTAAGACTTCCGTAACACTAATCAACCTAACCTACTACTACTGCTACAAATGTATACTAAATATTGAGATCCACAACGTGTTGAAGAAAAAAAAATGTTAAAAGTTATTTTCATTGAGCGAACGGGGAAATTGTCAAGCTTACAAACAGACTTAACACCATTGCTTTTTTATTAAGTTTATGTTACTTGTTAATCTAGTGTGTATATTGAGTTACCTTTGCTTTAGAATAAAATGAATAAGAGAATATTATGCACAAAATATTAATCATTGATGATGAGCCAGACATTAGAGAAATATTAAGATATACACTCGAAAAGGAAGGTTTTGAAGTCGTTGAAGCAGAAAATGGAGTGCAGGGTTTGGCACAGGTTGTTAAGCATACGCCAGATTTGATCGTGTTGGATGTCATGATGCCAGGAATGGACGGGATTGAAGTGTGTGAAGAAATTCGTGCAATGAAAGATGTTAACCATCCGTTAATTTTGATGCTCACTGCAAGAGTTGAAGACTATAGTCAAATTAGTGCTTTTGATGCTGGTGCAGATGATTATGTTACCAAACCCGTTAAGCCTAAGGTGATTGCATCACGTATCCAAGCATTGTTGCGTCGCAAAACTAATGAAGTCAATGTGGTTGAAACAACTGGAGCATTGCAAATAAATCGCGATCAATACCAAGTAGTTTTGAAAGGAGTTCCGCTTCAATTGCCACGTAAAGAATTTGAATTGTTAGCATTATTGGCTTCAAAACCTGGGTTTGTCTTTGAGCGTGATTTTATCATGGAAAAGGTGTGGGGTTCTGAAGTGGTTGTAGGTGACAGAACCATAGATGTGCATGTGCGTAAACTGCGTGAGAAAATTGGAGATAATTTTATAAAAACGGTCATTGGTGTAGGATATAAATACCAAGAGCAGAAATAGCGCACAACCATTACTAATTTTAAATGCCACAAGCTGTTCTTTTCAATGTCTTTTATCTTCCTTGTTATTTGAGTAATTAAATTATGAAACCAAATCAACTCATATTTTTTGCATCTTTTATTTTGGGTTTTTTCACGCTGATAACCTTGGTTATTTGTAATATTTTTTATCCCGGAATTCCAACCTTTTTAATACTTTTTTTGCCCATATTTCTTGTTGGGATTGCCTTTTTCTTGTTCTCTTTGTTAATTAAAAAGTACATCACCGAACGTTTAAAAATATTGTATAGATCCATTAGAAAAGGTAAGTTTACCAGTGAAAATGAAATCCACATTAACCTTAATTCTGATGTTATTGGGGATGCAACCATTGCAACCAAAGATTGGGGGGATAATTACGGGAAAGAGTTATCATCTTTAAAAGAACAAGAAGCGTTTAGAAGAGAGTTTTTAGGAAACCTTGCGCATGAATTAAAAACACCTATGTTCTCCATTCAAGGGTATATTTTAACCTTACTTGAGGGCGGGTTGGAAGATCCCAAAGTAAATCGTAAGTTTTTAGAAAGAGCCTCGATAGCGGCCACAAGAATGACAAATATATTGGAAGATTTAGACAAAATTACAGCGCTTGAAGCTAATCAGTTGAACAACGAAACAACGAAATTTGATATGATTCCGTTGATCAAAGAAGTGTTTGAAGCAGCAGAATCGCTAAGTCCAGAAAAAGGTATTCACCCTCGCTTAGCGCAAAATTATGAGCCAACGTTTGTGCTAGCAGATCGTTCAAAAATTGGACAGGTTCTTACAAATTTGGTAAATAATTCTATATTCTACGGAAATAAAAATGGGTCAACATTGGTGCGGATTTTCGAAATGGATAATTTAATTACGGTAGACGTAGCTGATGATGGACCAGGAATTGACGATGAACATATTCCTAGACTTTTTGAAAGGTTCTATCGTGTTGAAAAAAGCAGGGCGAGAAACGAAGGAGGATCAGGATTAGGTTTATCAATCGTTAAACACATCATGGAGTCTCATGGTCATCGTATTTCTGTGCGTTCTACAGTAGGAATTGGAAGTACATTTAGTTTTAGTTTGGATAAAGCGGAGTAGGAATTGAAAGGACGATAGTGATTCTAAAAATAAAAAAATAGCCCAATAGTAATCGCTGAAGCAAAAGCCAGAAGTACACTTGTTATTACTATTAAGAGAGCAGCTCCTTTTTTGTCCATTTTGTATCGATTTGGATTGTTTTTAATTTTCACAAAAGAGTTGATGGTCAGAATAAATGCTGCTAGAATTGCAATTAGGCTATAAATGACTCCAATATAAGGCGAAGCAATAATTATCGGATACATAAGAAGCAAAAGTATAATAGCGATTAATGCTCTGGGTTCAGTTTTTTTGGATTTAGCAGTAGCTTCCTTTTGAATTTTATTGTTTTCATTTGCTCTATCTGAGAAATAATAGTCATTTTCTTGAGGATCGGTAATTTTGAAAACCTTCTCAATATTAATAGTTTGCCAATCATCATTATCGTCAGAACATTTTTTGTAATACAAGTTATGCTTCATTAATTTATACGTAGAATACTCAATTTTTCTGCCGGAGTTCAAAACAATAGCGCCACATTTATTTCCATTTTCAAAAAAGTCATTGGGTTTTGAAGTTTCGAGTTTGTTCACGTCTGGCATCTTTTTAGGCTGACTGTCCAGAGGAAGGGTAGTGATTTCTTCTTTCAACAAGATTTTTCTTGGAGTTATTGTGTCATTTTCTTTAGCAACAGACACTGTTTCTTTCGATGCATTTACGTCAGCGTATCTGCGTGAATTCCACTCAACGTGATATCCTTTTTGATGAATACGTTTTTCAATTGTACATTGGGAAAAAGTAAAAGCGATGATGCAAAGGGATAGAAGTTTCATAAAGTTATTTGTTTAGGCAAAGTAAAGAAATATCAAACTAGGAGTTGTACGGTAAAGTGCAACTCAATTCTAAACAGGCGCGTTAATCCGTAATGTTGGCTACTTATTGCAAACAGAATCCATGTGTCCTAATCATAAGAAACTAAAATAGAAAATTGTAAGGATTATTAGAACAGTAATTGAAGTTCTAATTATTGCCAATACTAAGGCCAGTTTTGAAATCCAAGTGTGTTTATATTTCTCTGGGTTTTTGTGAATTTTTCTAAGTGAAATAATAGACAGTATTAAGCCAGCTATCCCGCTAAGTGTCATGGACCATGCTATGCTGTAGAGTCCGAGTTGCTCAATTTCTGGAACAATTGTAGGCTCGGATGCTTTCAGTATTTCGGATTGTTCAATTATTTTTTCATCTTTTTCTAAGGGAATTATTTTTCCTTTCGCATCTTTAATCGATTCAATATCTTCTAGGTCAATATTTTGCCAATCATTGAAATTGTCATTGCATTTTTTATATAAAATTGAATTTCCGGCTATTTTGTAACTCGAGTATTCTATTTTTCTTCCCGAAATTAATGTAATAGTTCCGCATTTTGATCCAGTTGTGATTGGGTTTGAAAGTACTATCGTTTCTTTTTCAGTAAGATTTGATTTTTCAACAGATTCAAAATTTGAATGCTCCTTTTTTTGAATTAATACAATTTCATTTTGTGTTATGGTGGTGTCTTTAGGGTAATTAGTGGATAAATTTTCGGAAACATTAACGAGACTCGAATTTTTAGTATGCCAAGAAATATGAAATCCTTTTTGATGCATACGCCTTTGAATGGTGCATTGAAAACATGTAAAGGCGATAAAAACAATTAATACTAATTTCATGGTTTATCTTTTGACAAATTAACGTATTATATTCCAACTCATTGTGCGAATTGTCACAAGGACATAAGGTGACAATCTGAACGTTGTAATTTACATAGAATCCACGGAAAATAATTAGAGAACAACATGCACTACTTGTTTCGTCTCAAAGAATTCGCCCTCGAAATAGTCGCTTAAATTATAGCAGGTTGTGGCTTGCTTAATTTCAGAAAGTTCTTCTATCAAGTCGCCGCCTTTCAAATAGAGAATGCCATTTTTTAGGGTATGTTTTGATTTTTTGATTATCTTTTTTTCTACCCACGGTACAAATGCATTCATGCGTGTAACTGCTCTACTTACAACGAAATCAAAATTACCTACAACATTTTCCGCTCTTTCATGTTGTCCTGTTACGTTGGTGAGTTCGAGAAATGTTGCAACCTCATTCACAACTTTTATTTTTTTGCCAATGGAATCGACCAGTAAGAAATTTGTTTCCGGAAAAAGTATCGCAAGCGGAATTCCTGGAAAACCTCCACCGCAACCCACATCAAGAATGGAAGTGTTCGGAAGAAATTGAATCACTTTGGCAATACCTAAGGAATGCAATACATGGCGTTCGTAGAATGAATCGAAGTCTTTGCGTGAAATAACATTGATTTGATTGTTCCAATGTGTGTAAATGTCTCGCAAGCGACCGAATTGAGCTATTTGTAAAGCGTTAAGGTCTGGAAAATGCGAAAGAATCAATTCAGATGAGTCCATTTGTAATGTTGTTGAAGTCTAATGTTGTAATTCGGAAAGTATCAGATACTTTCTTTTGTTTTTTCGATCATGTTGGCAAGAAAGTCTCTCGCTCTAAATAATTGTGCTTTCACTGTGCCTAAAGGAAGGTTAAGTTCTGTAGCAATTTCTTCGTAACTTAATTCTTCGAAATATCTTTTTTCAACCAATACGCGGTAACGGGGTTTTAGTTGTTCCACAACCGCACGCATCATTTTAACTTTTTGCTGATGCATCATATCCTGTTCAGGATTCATCGTATCTGACTTCACTTGTATCCCAACCATTCCGCGCTCATCATCGGCAAAACTAGAATCAATACTCGTTGCCTTGATGCGTTTTTTTCGTATAAAATCAATACAGTTATTGGATGCTATTTTGAATAACCAAGTACTAAAAGTAAAAGTTGGTTGGTAAGAATGCAGGTTATTGAATGCTTTCCCAAATGCTTCAATCGTTAAGTCGTCTGCGTCTTCCGGGTTCTTAATCATTTTCATTACCATGAAATAAACCGATTCACGGTAAAGGTCAAGCAATTTGGCGTAAGCCTGTTGGTCTCCTTGAATAGCAGATTGGACCAAAAGGTAATCACGCTGTCCTTTTTCGGTAAGATGTTGACTTATTTCCATCGCGTAGCATTTGATTTTTCGGTTGAGAAGTAGAGTATTGGAATGCCTACAGCGTAGAATAAATCCAAAAACGGCAATAAAGCAATAAATGATTTCCCTCCTAATTTTGCATAACAAAACCCTAGTATTAACCATTTTAGTAAGAGAATTGATCCAAAGATAGTAGCGGCAATGAGTATAAATTTAGGAAATGGGAGTAGCGCAAAGAAAGTCGCCCAAGAAAGGAAAACCGCCAGCGGATAGGCACCTAAAAATATTTTTTTGATAAAACCATAGCGCGTTGCGGTAGAGTAGTGCCTCGATTTTTGTAATACCCAATCTTCGAAATTGGTTTTTGCTTCAGAATAACAAAAACTTTCGGGATCAATCTGAATGGTATAATTTCTCTTTTTTGCACTTTCTTGAACGAAAAGATCATCATCACCCGATTGGATAGCTTGGTGAGATTTGAATCCTTTTACACTGTCAAATACTTTTCTCGAATACGCCAAGTTTCTGCCCACACCCATATAAGGCATTTTTCCTAATGCAAAGGATAAGTAATTTACGGCAATGGAAATGGTATCGAAGCGAATGACTTTATTAATAAAACCTTTTTGTTCTCTGTACGGACCGAAGCCAAGCACAATTTCTTTTTTATCGCTGAAAGAAGACATAATTAAGGAAAGCCAATTATTGCTCGCGGGTTCGCAATCTGCATCCGTCATCACAAATAACTCGTGCTTTGCAGCTTTAATCCCTAGGTTTAGGGGTATTTTTTTACCTGTACCTAAGTGTCTTGTGCGTTCAACTTCAACAACTTTTAAGTTAGGATACACTTTTTTGAATTCATTTAAAATGAAATAAGAGTCATCGGTCGATTGATTGTTCACCACTACAACTTCGAAATTTGGATAATTTTGATTTAATATGAGCGGTAAAAATTCTTGAAGGTTTTTTGCTTCGTTTCGGGCTGCGATTATAACAGAAACGTGTGGTTGTTCGGTAGATTGTGAAGTTTTTTGTTTGCCAAAAGCCAAACGAGCATGAAAAAATAGATGATACATGAGTTGCACAAAAACCGTAAAGGCTAAGGCGTAGAAAAGAAAAGAAGCGTAATCGAGACCGAAATCGGGTAAAAAGTGCATGCGAATATTCTATTTGTGCAAAGATGGTGTAAGAAGCTAAATACAATTATCTTTGCATTCTTTACTTTTCAACATAATTATGCACTTTGATTTAATTCATACCGATTCTCTAACAAAAGCACGCATTGGAAAGCTGCACACCGATCATGGAGTTATTGAAACACCAATTTTTATGCCCGTTGGCACAGCCGGTACAGTTAAAGGTGTTCATCAGCATGAATTGCGGGATGAAATTAACGCTCAAATAATTTTAGGAAATACCTATCACTTGTATTTAAGACCTGGGTTAGAGGTAATCGAAGCTGCTGGAGGTTTGCATAAATTCAATGGTTGGGAAAAACCTTTGCTTACCGATTCTGGAGGATACCAAGTATATTCTTTATCTGATTGTAACAAAATCACAGAAGAAGGTGTGCGTTTTCAATCTCATTTAGACGGAAGTTATCACCTCTTTACACCTGAAAATGTTATGGATACGCAACGCATTATTGGTGCGGATATCATAATGGCATTTGATGAGTGTACACCCTATCCTTGTGCGTATGATTATGCCGCAAAATCTTTGGATATGACACACCGTTGGTTGCACCGTTGTTTTGATCAATTCAATGCCACCCAACCAAAATACGGACATCAACAAGCTCTTTTTCCTATT
Organism: Crocinitomicaceae bacterium; assembly: GCA_043720875.1. GTDB lineage: Bacteria > Bacteroidota > Bacteroidia > Flavobacteriales_D > Crocinitomicaceae > JAYSRU01. The sequence goes on along the minus strand of JAYSRU010000179.1, from coordinate 5,338 downwards.
GTTCAAGGAAGCGTTTACAAAGATTTAAGAACTAAATCGGCTGAATATATCTCACAATTTGATTCAATTGGAAATGCAATTGGTGGTTTATCTGTTGGAGAGCCAGACAAAGATTTATACGAAATGACAGAATTGGTGTGTGATATTCTTCCCAAAGAAAAGCCTAGGTATTTAATGGGAGTTGGAACACCATGGAATTTATTAGAAGGAATAGCCCTTGGTGTTGATATGTTCGATTGTGTAATGCCGACGCGAAATGCACGACATGGAAACTTATATACACGAGAAGGAAATATCAATATTAAGAATGAAAAGTGGGCAAAAGACTTTTCACCTTTAGATCCAACGGGTACAGCGAATGTTGACCTTTTATATTCAAAGGCGTACCTAAGACATTTAATAAAAGCAAAGGAAAATTTGGGAATTCAAATTGCTTCCATACACAATTTAGCATTCTATTTGGAGTTAATGCGCGAAGCACGCGTGCGTATTGCGGATGGAAGTTTTAAATCGTGGAAAGATGATTTGATTCCTAAAATGATGAGACGCATCTAATATTTATGAAAAAAATTGACTGGTATATTCTTAAAAAATTCTTAGGCACTTACTTTTTCATGCTCTTAATCATTATGATTTTGGCGATGGTATTTGATGTGGCTGAACGCTTATCAGAATTTATTCAGAACAATGCAACTTGGGGAGATATTTTTGGAATGTATTACCTGAACTTTTTCATATTTTATGGAATGATGTTTAGTTCATTGATCGTTTTTATCTCGGTAATTTGGTTTACAGCCAAAATGGCTCAAAATTCAGAAATTATACCAATCTTGAACTCGGGAAGACCATTTACTCGGTTTCTACGACCTTACATTGTTGGTGCCGCTTTTTTGACAGTGATTACTTTGTTAATGAATCATTTTGTCTTGCCAAATTCAAATAAACAACGATTGAAATTTGAAGAGAAATATTACCGAATGGCACATACCGTTGAATCTTATCATGGAGAATTTCCAGGTCAACGCTATGTCTTTTTTGAAAATTATAACAGCGACGATAGTTTGATTTTGAGATTTAGTATGGAGCAGTGGGAAAACGGAAAGCCTATTTATTATATAAAAGCACAAGAAGCCAAGAATGATCCCGCAACCAAGCGTTGGTACTTCAAAGATTATTACGAACGAAGAATTGGGAAAGATCAAGATTATTTGAAAGAAGGACTACTGAAGGATACACTTTTGTCGTTCTCTTCTGCCGATATGATTGAGAGAGAAAGCGCAGCCAGTACCAAAGGATTCTCAGATTTAAAAGCATATATTCAAAGAGAAAAGGATAAAGGTTCTGCTCAAGTTGCAGTTGCAGAAATTGAATTATATGCTAGAACAGCCTATCCGTTTGCTATTTTTATCCTTACAATTATCGGTGTTTCTGTATCAAGTCGAAAAACACGCGGAGGAATTGGGGTTAACCTAACCATTGGATTTGTGTTTGTGTTTATATACTTAATAACACTTCAAATCATGACCGCATCAGCAGTAAAAGTAGGGTTTCCTGCAATGCTCGCGGTGTGGGTTCCGAATTTCATATTTGGTGTTATGGCTTTCTTTCTTTACCGAATAGCCCCAAAATAAATGAAACTAGTCGCTTTCTTTATCGTTTTGAGTTGGAATGCATTCAATCGAACGTATGGTCAAATCGTGAATATTGAAAACAAACACATTGTAAACGATACAACTGGTTGGGCAGGAAACGTTGACGGAAGCTTTTCTGTTGTTCAAAATAAACTCATGTTGTTTGGAACTAGTTTTCGCTCTAGAATGCAATACAAAGCCAAAAATGATTTCGTATTATGGATCAACGATTTTGCATATACTGGAAGTAAACAAGTCGTGTATAATAATACCGGAATGAGCCATTTGCGTTATGCGCATAGACTTTACAAGGGCTTGAAATGGGAATCATTTGCACAGGTTCAATACAATCAAATTCTGTCACAACGACTTAGAGTAATTTTCGGAACGGGCCTAAGGTTAAAAACAATTGAGAACAAAAACTTGAAGTCTTTTGTTGGAATTTCTACTTTTTACGAATATGAAGTATTGTCAAATCCTACTATTTTTCACAACGATTTAAGAGGTTCTAGCTACCTGTCTTGGTTTGTTAATCCTGAAAATAAATTCAGTTTTTCTGGTACGCTTTATTATCAACCATTATGGATGAATTTCAAGGATTATCGCTTAATGATGCAAACGAGTTTTGCATTTCCACTGTTTAAAAAATTAGACCTCAAGTTCGAAACAAACATACAGTATGACGCAAAACCTCCAGCCGATGTATTAAATTTAATTTTTTCTTCCTCCTTTGGGTTGAGTTATAAATTCTAGCACGTAAATTTACATCAGCTAAAGTATCCGTTACATCACAGACCCTTGCTTACAACAAATTGAGATATGAATAAATTACAACAATTAATTTCAGAAACAAAAAGACCTTTCTTAGTGTCAGGTCCATGTAGTGTAGAAAGTGAAGAGCAAATATTTACTATAATCCGAGATTTGAAAAAGACGGGAAAGGTAAATCTTTTACGTGCCGGAATATGGAAGCCCCGTACACGTCCAAACTCTTTTGAAGGTCTAGGTGAAATGGCTTTACCGTGGTATGTTGAAGCGGCAAGAGAAGTTGGGATCCCTTGTTCTACAGAAATTGCAAATGCAAAACACGTAGAATTAGCATTAAAGCATGGAGTTGATGTGCTTTGGATTGGCGCCCGAACAACCGTAAATCCGTTTACAGTGCAAGAAATTGCAGATGCTTTGGCGGGTACAAATGTTCCAATTATGATTAAAAATCCGATAAATCCCGATTTATCACTCTGGTTAGGTGCATTCGAAAGACTTGAAAAGGCAGGGGTGAATGACCTAATTGCCATACACAGAGGTTTTTCTGTTTATACACATCCAAAATATAGGAATGTTCCAAGTTGGGAAATTCCCATTGGTTTAAAGGAAAAGTTGCCCGAAATTCCATTGCTTTGTGATCCGAGTCATATTACTGGAAATAGAAAGTTATTGTTAGAAGTTTCGCAAAAGGCGATGGATTTAAATTTTAATGGTTTAATGATCGAAACACATCATAACCCAGATAAAGCATGGAGCGATGCCGAACAACAAATAACAGCATTTCAATTAGAAGAACTTTTGGCTTCTTTACACTTACGCTCTTCAATTATTCCAACAGATAAGCTGAATGAAATGGAGCACATGCGTGAAAAAATAGCAAATTTGGATGAGCGAATTTTTGAAATGCTATCTGCTAGAATGCGTATTAGTGAAGAAGTAGGGGTTTATAAAAGTAAAAACAACATTACAATTTTACAAGAACAACATTGGAATGCAGTAATCGAAAACAATTTGAAAAAATCTGAATCGTTGGGCCTAACACCAAAATTCATTAGAAGCATGATTGATGCCATTCACCAAGAATCTATTCGTCACCAAATCAGAGTAATGAACCCTGATCAATTAGGTAGTAATGACAAATAATTTGAATGAAAAATTTGTAAACGCTGGTTTGCGATCGGGAGACATTTTTATCCCTCCTTCGAAAAGCGACGGACAAAGGGCTGTTTTGGCTGCGGGCTTAGCCAGTGGTCAGAGCACTATTCACAATCTTGGAGTTTCTCACGATGAGCAGCAAATGCTGATAAATATTCAGCAACTTGGCGCCGAAGTAAGTAAGGTTGACGAGAATAAATTAACCATAAACGGGATCAAAAACTTTCCTAAAATTGCTGATTTGAAACTCGGAGAAAGTGGACTGGGTATGCGTTTATTGATTCCCGTTTTAGCAGCGCACGATGGAGAATATGTCTTGTTTCCAGAAGGTAGTTTGAAAAATAGATCTTATCGTTTTTTTGAAGAGACGTTACCAATTTTTGGAGGTGAAATCCAAGGAAACAAAGAAACGCACGCGCTTAGGGTAAAAGGTGAAATGAAAGGCATGAGTGCTAATGTTGATGGAAGTGAAGGTTCGCAATACATTTCAGGATTACTCATGGCTTTGCCTTTGGTAAATGGGGATAGTGAAATTACTATTTTAAATTTGAAGAGCAAGCCTTATGTGGAGTTAACCTTGAATACCTTGAGCGCTTTTGGAATTGAAATTGAACACAACAATTTGGAGACGTTCAAAATTAGAGGAAATCAAAACTATTTAGCCACAAATTATGTGGTGGAATCGGATTGGAGTAGCGCTTCTTTTTGGTTGGTCGCTTCAGCCTTAGGTAATGCAATAAAAAGTCATAATTTATCTAGGACAAGTAAGCAAGCAGATCGTCAAATTTTAGAAGCATTCAATGCAGCGTCGTGTACAATTCAATTTAACGAAACCGCTATTTCTGTTGATGGTACGCAAAAAAAAGCATTTACTTTTGATGCAACGGATTGCCCAGATTTGTTTCCGCCCTTGGCAATTTTTGCGCTGTTTTGTCCTGGCATTTCACGTATTAAAGGTGTACATCGTTTGGCGGATAAGGAGAGCGATCGCGGACAAGTGTTAATTCAAGAATTGACCAAAATTGGAGCAAACATTACAATTGATGGAGATGAATTAGTAATTCATGCCTGTGCTAACGTTCAATCCACAACATTGTATCCTCACAATGATCACCGTATGGCAATGGCATTTGCTATTTTAGCCTTGAGCTCAGAAAACGGTATGACTATCGAAAATCCAAGTTGCGTGAATAAAAGTTATCCTAGATTTTGGGATGATTTGAAGCAGTTGTCATGTAATGTAATGTAATGAACGAGTAAGTCTTAACTTTCATTCATTTATGTTGAGTAAAACTGTACTCATTTTAATATTCTGAGATTCACATATCTTCTTGAATAATTTTACTGACATATTATATTTTTCTTGCTGGATTAATCGAATTGTTTTTTCATCAATTCCACAACTAAGAGCGAAGTCTCTGTTTGATTTGTAATTAGATCGAAAGTTTAGATGTACATATTTACAAAGTTTTATCGTTAATTCGTCATCTTTCATTGAACGAATTTGGACAACGAAATATTTTTTAATGCGGAATATAGTCCGTATTTGAATTTGTTTTATTAATTTCCCAAAAAATTGAAACTTACTATTCTCCTACTATGCACTATTTGAATCCAATTTCCTGTATAATTAGAGATTAAAATTATTGACAATCAATTACTTACACCAACTAACCGATAGAAAATCACGCTAACCTTAAAAAACAATCCATGAAAAAAACATCCTTACTTTTATTTCTATGTTGCATCTTTCAGAGCACATTATTTTCACAAACCCCCAAATC